>CAJWMX010000008.1 GCA_913043805.1 uncultured Acidobacteriota bacterium
CCATCGAGCTCAACACCGACATCTGCGATGGTCTCCCCGCCGTGCGCCGAGAGCTGTCTGAGCGGTTCCGCTCGTTGATGACGCTCTGCGACGGGCAGGGCTACGAACTGGCCGCCACCGGGACCCGTCCGTTTGCCCGCTGGGCTGAGCAGGAGATCACCGACAAGGAGCGCTTCCACCTGCTGGTCAACCGCTGCCAGTGGCCGGCGCGGTGACGTTCTATCGGTTCCCGGTCCGTCTCAGCTACGTGCGGTTCGAGGACACCCGATCGGAGGACGCGCTTCATGTGGTCGACACCTCGTTGGAAGGCGTCGAGCTTCGTTTTCTGGATCCGCCATCGGACGCGCTCGATGCTGATTTCGTCGCGCTCTCCATCGGTGGGATGTCGGTGAACAACGTCGGTGGAGATGGCCTCGACCTGTCGGGCGCGACGGGGCGGGTGGCTCAACTGATGGTCGATGGCGCGGGCGACAAAGGGGTGAGCGTGGGCGAGAGCTCGCATGTGACCCTGCGGGACGTGGTCGTTCGCGGGGCGGACATCGGCGTGGCCAGCAAGGATTCGTTGGTGGCGACCGTGTCGACGCTCCGAATCGCCGAGTCCAACGTCGGGGTCGCCCTCTACATCAAGAAGCCGGAATACGGACCGGCGAAGCTGATTGGGACCGACATCGACGTCGAGGATGCGCGCCGCCCCTTCTATGTGCAAGTGGCCAGCGAGCTCAGTGTCGACGGGACGGTGCCCAGTGATCTCGATTACGAAGTCGCTTCGTACGAGCTCACCCCGTAGCGAGTACAAGGGTGTGATCGAGGGACCGCTGGCCGGCCACGCCGCGCTTCGCGTCACGCTTCACCCGGCCATGTTCAGGCGCGAGTACCCTCGACGACAGGTCAACAACGTCTACTTGGACACCCACGATCTGACACTCGCGACCGTCCACCTGTCGGGCGCCGCCGAGCGCTACAAGGTCAGGGTTCGTTGGTACGGCGCCCTGACTGGGCGCGTCGAGCGTCCGGTACTCGAATTCAAGGGGAAGTCTGGCCACGTCGGCTACAAGTTCGGAGTCCCCCTGCGCCGTTCTCGCTCCCGGAGTCGTTCGACTGTACGGCGTTGTTGGAATCGGTCCGTGGGCTCGACGGGTACGCCGACCCCCACCTCGAGCTGACCAGCCTGCGTCCGACCGTGGTCAACGCCTACCAGCGGGATTACTTCGCGACACCGGATCGTCAGCACCGGGTGACGCTGGGCTATGACGTGCGGTGTTATCCGCTCCGATCGCCGTCGTTCGGGTCGAAACTGGTGCCCAGACGACACACGGCCGAGCTGAAGTCTCCAGCCCACCTCAAGGCGCGGGCGACCACGATCTGGGGTCAGCTCGGGGTCCGACTGGTACGAAACTCCAAGTATCTGAACGCGCTCCCCGAGAGCGCGACCTTCTGACGCGAAGTCGGGGCGGGCGTCCAGGTCCTACAGCGGTGGGGGAGCTTCGGAGGCCCACGCCCGCCAGCGTCGCGCGCGCCGCTCGACCTCCAGCGAGAGTCCGAAACAGCCGGACAGCCGTTCGGACGTCAGCACCTCCTCCATGGGGCCCGCGGCATGTACCTGCCCTTCCGAGAGCAGGCACGCATGGGTGAATCCGGGCGGGATTTCATCGACGTGGTGGGTCACCAGCACCAGGGCCGGCGCCGCCGGGTCATCTGCCAGGGTGGCGAGCGTTCGGATCAGGCGTTCCCGGCCGCCGAGGTCCAGGCCCGCGGTGGGTTCGTCGAGCACGAGGAGGTCAGGCGCGGTCATGAGCGCCCGGGCCATCAGCACGCGCTGCCGTTCTCCCGAGGACAGCGTGCCGAAGGTCTGCGAGGCGTGTCCGGCGCAGTCGACGCGGGCCAGGCAGTCCCGCGCCCGGGCCCAGTCCTCGTCCCCGTACTCGTGCCACCAGTGCGCCAGGGCGGCGTGCTTGCCCGCCACCACCAGCTGCTCGGCGGTCAACGACGGTTGCATCATGCTGGCGAGTGCGGCGCTGGTCAGCCCGATACGGAGGCGATGGGTGCGGACATCGACGCGACCGAGCTGGGCACCCAACACGTGCACGTCACCGGTCGATGGATGGAGATACATCGACACGATCTGGCACAGGGTGGACTTGCCGCTGCCGTTGGGCCCGAGAATGACCCAGCGTTCGCCCGGGCCTACTCGCCAGTCGACCTGTCGAAGAATGGAGACCCCGTCCCGAACGACGCCCACCCCGGTCAGACGCACGACGTCCGTCTCGGGCGCCTGGGCGCCAGCCGGGGCGTCGCTCACGCCTGACCGTCCTGGGCGGACGCGTCCGGCTCGTCAGCGTTGTCGTCTGGAGAGGGCGCCGAGGCGTCGTCGGATGCCGGGTTCGCGGCGGTGTCGGTCTCGTCGGCGCCAGAGAGGATGCGGATGTGGCCGGTCTGGTCGGCCAGCACCGCGACGTTGGCGCTCAGAAAGAGCGCCGCGCCACACATCTCCATGGTCTCCTCGACCCAGTCGATCCGCGCATAGCCGAGGTTGCTGCTGCCGTAGAGGTCGGTCCAGTAGCTCAGCACCAGCTCGACGCCCATCGCCCCGCCCACGAAGATCGCTCCCGCCCGCACGAAACGGAAACGGGTAATTGCCGGCAGGTGGAACAGGAACTTCAGGTAGGAGAGAACGAAGATGGTGACCATGACGGAAGCCGGGATGACCCAGCTGAAGTAGAAGATGCCGCCAAGGTCGAGCCAGGAGTTCATGTTCTCGTGGATGGTCACGAACTCGTCGATGGAGATGTAGGCGAAGATGAACGACAGGCCTCGCCAGTGCTTGAGGAACGGGCCACCCTGTTGCTCGGAGCCATTGGCGATCAAGGTCAACAGGACGGCGGAGGTCGCGTGCATCCCGGCCGAGAGCCACGTCGGGATGTTCCGTTCGTAGCTCAGGCTGAGCAGGTCGACCAGATCGTAGGGGTCGTCCATGCCCAGTCCGTCCTGGGCGATCTCGACCGACAGGCCGGCGAGGGCGACGACCGAGATGGCGTCGAGCAGGAACCGCTGGACCGAGGCTTGCCGAACGTGGACTTCCACGGCGGCTATACCTGCTTCCTGCGGACGGACCAGACGAAGCCGTCGTACCAGAAGTGCATGATGGAAACCACGAGGGTGATGGCCCAGAGGGCATTGATGCTGGTGTCGGCGGTTTCCACCCAGAAGCCGTACATCCCGACGATGCCCAGAAACCCGCCGAGCGCGAGCGGCTTGTCGAAGGCGAGCTGGTCGACCCGGAAGATCTTCATGATGTTCTTCTTCTCGAACGCCCACACGATGCCGAAGTACTGCAGCGCATGGAAGAAGTTCATGATGAAGAACGCCTCACCGAAGGCGTTGAATCCCCAGGTGTAGGTGGAGACGGCGCCCGTGCTCACCAGCAGATACACCTTCTGCAGCGAGACGATGTGCCCCTGCTTCTGCAACTGAAGGTTGGCTCAGACGTATTAGGCCAGAAACGCGGCGCCGGCCAGGAGGATCGCCCAGGTGACGTAGCTGTGGTTGGACTCCATGAACCCCGGGATCGAGGTGAAGAAGCTGGCGCCCACCTCTTCGTACTCGCCGAAGTCCTCGAGGTGGTCCATCATCGTGGCGCCTGCCAGAATGGGACCGGTATACAGGAACTGGTTCAGATGCCAGTCGAGTCGGCGTCCGATGGCCGGATTGTTCCCCGCCTTCTGGTCGTAGATCCGCGCGAACCCGAACGTCTGCAGGGCCGAGTGATACACATCCCAGAACGTCGCGAGCACTGACATAGTGATCAGGCCCCAGAGAGACGAGATCATCGCGAGATACAGGACCACCGGGACCAGCAGGAACCGGTAGGGATGGAGCTGGCGGATAGACGTATTTCCGTGCTCCGGAAGAACACCGCGAACAGATGGGCGTGAATGAAGATGCCGATCAGGAGTCCGGACCAGGTGACATCCTGGTCGTAGAACTCGAAGTAGTCGTTGGCGAAACCGCTGTCGGAGATGAGAATGCCCAGGCAGAGCGCCGCGGTCGGGGGCAGCAGGAAGAAGACGCAGTCGTAGACCGGGCTGACGATGTGCTCCGATGGCCGCTGGGCGACCGCTTTCGAGCCGGTTGCCACTGCCGGCGGCGGCTTCTTGGCTTTGGCGGGTTTGCACTTGGACATGTCGGGTCCCCTTACCGCTGGGAAGCCTTTGGAGTATACCAAGATACAAAATGGTCATCTGGCGTCGGCCCGACGCTGCTAGGAGCCCGGTCGTGACGAAGACTCCTCTTTCGGCGCCGCCCGGCGGCCCGCTCGTCTATGTGGACTGCGGGGCGCGAGGGGTGGCGAACCTTTTCCAGCGAGCGTTCCGCACGGCCGAGTACATCGGCTTCGAGCCGGACGCCGAGGAGTGCGCCCGCCTCGTCGCCAAACGCAAGAAGCGGCGCCGCTACTTTCCGCTGGCGCTGGGCGGACGCGCCGGCCGGCGTCTCCTTCACGTCACACGCAGTCCGGCCTGCTCCTCGCTGCTTCCGCCGAACCTTACGTTGCTCCGCCGTTTCCGCGAATGCGGGGCGCTGTTCGAGGTGGTCGCCGAGCGGGAGGTGGAGACGGTCTCTCTCGACGAGCATCTGGCGGCCGAGGGTATCCAGCAGGTGGATGTCCTGAAGCTGGACACGCAGGGGAGCGAGCTCGAGATCCTGGAGGGAGCTGACGACATCCTGAGGCGATCGGTTCTGGCGGTCCAGGTCGAGGTCGAGTTTGCTCAGATGTATCGCGATCAGCCGCTGTTTGGCGCCATCGATGAGCACCTCCGGGCGCGGGGATTCCAGTTGTTCGACCTCGCCACCTACCGGGGCCGCCGTGCCACGCTCGCACCGGAGCAGCCGACGCGGGGGCAGTTGCTGTGGGGTCAGGCGGTGTATCTACGGGAGCTCGACGCCGAGGAAGCTTCCGTCCGTCACCTACGCCTTGCGGCGCTGGCCCGGTTCTACGGCGTTCCGGACTATGCCCTGGAGGTCATCGAGGCGATCTTTTCCGGGTCGCTCGACGAGGCCGACGGTGAAGTGGCCAGGGTCTGGCGCGATGAGCTCCGTGGGGCCAAGCCTGGGAGGCTGGCCGGCTTTCTCGATGAGTTCGAGGACTCGGCGTTTCAGGCGGTGTTCCGTCGGCTTGGCGACTGGTGGCTCGAGGTCGGCGACGCGTTCGTCGAAGTGACCCGCCGCCGCGCTGGTACCTGGCGGGACTAGCGGTTGGTCGGCGACGAGCCTGGTTCGCTCTCAGCGAGGCGGGCCAGGCTGGCGGTGAAGTCGAGCGGCGTGATGCCCAGTGTGCGGAGGTCGTCTTCCAGGGGCCAGAGGCGCATGTGCTTGAGGCCGAGCACGTTCTCGGAGGTGATCGGCAGCGGCAGTCCGATCCGTTCGGGCAGGCGCAAGGCGGCCACCATCGGGGGGCCGGGGAGGTGGACGAACCGACAGCTCCGGCCGGCGAGCCCGGCGATCTCCCTGTAGAACCGTCTGATGTCGATCCCGTCCGGCGCGGCGACGCCGTAGGCGCCGGCCAGCCCGGAATCGATACCGTTCGCGATGGCCGCGCACATGTCGTCGATCCAGACGATCTGGAGCCGCTGACGCCAGCCGTAGAAGAGCGGCACCACCGGTACGGTCTGAACCGACCGGCACATTCGGGCGAACAAACTGCCCCGTCCGATGATCATGCCGGGCCTGAGCGTGAGGTCGAGGGCGGGGTCGACACCGACGTCACCGTCGTCCCAGCGCCTTCAGCAGCAACGTCGTGACGATGAAGAAGGGGGGACCGCCAGGGCGAGCGCCCCATGCCCAGGAGCGCCACCACCGGGCCCCGCGTGATCGGCTGGAACCGCGCCCACTCGGCGGGGTCGGTTTACCTGCGCGCCAGTTCGAGCAGCGCGCGGTCGCGGCCCGACAGCTCGCGGGGCATGACTAGGTATCCTTGACGGCGGCGATGAGGTCGAGAATGGCCTGCTTGCCATCGGCAAAGAGCATCAGCGTGTTGTCGGCGGCAAACAGCGGGTTCGGGATGCCGGCGAACCCCGGTGACAGGCTGCGCTTGATGACCACGACGGTGCGTGATTTGTCCACGTCGAGGATGGGCATCCCCGCGATCGGGCTCGAGGGGTCGGTGCGCGCGACGGGATTGACGATGTCGTTGGCGCCGATGATCAGGGACACGTCGGTCTGCTTGAAGGACGGATTGATGCTGTCCATCTCATGCAGCTTGTCGTAGTCGACATCGGCCTCGGCGAGCAGCACGTTCATGTGGCCGGGCATCCGGCCGGCTACGGGATGGATGGCGTACTCCACCTCGGCGCCGTTGCCCTCCAGCAGATTCGCGAGGTCGCGCACCTGGTGCTGCGCCTGGGCGACGGCCATGCCGTAGCCGGGGACGATGACCACCCGTTTGGCGCCATCGAGCAGCATCGCCACTTCTTCGGCCGACGCGCTCTTGACCTTGCCGGCGTACACCTCGTCGGCGCCGGGCGCACTGGTGCTCTCATCGCCGATGGCGCCGAGCAACACGTTCATCAGCGACCGGTTCATCGCCTTGCACATGATCCGGGTCAGGATCAGGCCGGAGGCGCCGACCAGTGAGCCGGTGATGATCAGGATGTCGTTGCTCAGGACGAACCCGGTGGAGGCGGCCGCCAGTCCGGAATAGGAGTTGAGCAGCGCGATGGCGACCGGCATGTCCGCGCCGCCAATCGGAATGGTCAGCAGGATGCCCAGAATCGACCCCACCAGGACGAGCAGTCCATAGGACGTCAACACGGATGGGTCGCTCACCACCAGGGTGCCCAGACCCAGCGCGGTGAGCCCCAGCAGCACGTTCAGCGGTTGCTGGCCGGGAAAGAGGACCGGCTTGTCGGGCAGCATCAGACCTTTGAGCTTGTCGAAAGCGACCAGGCTGCCGAAGAACGTGACCGAGCCGATGATGCCGGAGGTCACGGTGGCCACGCTGGTCTGCGTCGACGGGGCGCTCGACTCGGCGAGCACGGCGCCCGCGACGAGCGCGGAGGCGGCGCCGCCGAAGGCGTTCAGCAGCGCGACCATCTCCGGCATCGCCGTCATCTGGATGCGGAGCGCCAGCGTGGCGCCTATCGCGCCGCCGAGGACGACGCCGCCCACGATCATCCCCAGGCCCCAGGCGCCCGAGCCGAGCACGCTCTGGTCGGCGAGGGTCGCGATCACCGCCAGGAGCATGCCGCTGGCGCCGAGCAGATTGCCCCGCACCGCGGTCCGCGGGTGGGTCAGGCCCTTGATCCCGAAGATGAAGAGGACCGAGGCGACCAGATAGGTCAGATCGATCAGGGTGCCGGTCACGCCTGGTCCTTCTTCTTGAACATGCCGAGCATGCGATGGGTGACCAGGAAGCCGCCAACCACGTTGATCGTGGCGAGGACGAGGGCGCCGAAGCCCAGCATCGTGCTCAGCTGGCCCTCAGCGGCGACCGACAACAGGGCGCCGATGATCGTGATCCCGGAGATGGCGTTGCTGCCGGACATCAGCGGGGTGTGCAGCAGCGGCGGCACCTTGGTGATGATCTCGAAGCCGACGAAGACCGCCAGCAGAAAGATCGTCAGCAGGGGCAGGAAAGCATCCATGTGGCGCTCACTTCGGAGGATTCAGCAACTCGCGCACCCTCGGGTGCACCACCTCGCCGTCGCGCGACACCAGTGTGCCGCTTGTGATTTCGTCGTCGAGGTCGAGCGCGAGGGCGCCCTCGTCGACCAGGTGGAGGAGCAGCGTGGACAGGTTCTTCGCGTACATCTGGCTGGCGTGATAGGGCACCGTGGCTGGCAGGTTCGTCGGGCCGAGCACGCTCACGCCGTGCGCGTCGACGGTCTCGTCCGGCTTCGACGGTTCGACGTTGCCGCCCCGTTCGGCGGCCAGGTCGACGATCACGCCCCCGGGCGCCATGCCCGACACCATCTCATCGGTCACCAGCACCGGCGCCGGACGCCCCGGGATGAGCGCCGTGGTGATGACCACGTCGCTGGCGGCCACGACCCGCGCCATCATCTCGCGTTGTCTGGCGTAGAACGCTTCGTCTTGCGCCTTGGCGTAGCCGCCCTTGTCCTCCGAGCCGTCGGTCTCGAGCGGCAAGTCGACAAAGCTCGCCCCCAGGCTTTCGACCTGCTCCCGCACCGCCGGACGGACGTCATAGGCCTCGACCTTGGCGCCCAGGCGGCGGGCGCTCGCAATCGCCTGGAGGCCGGCGACACCGGCGCCCACCACGAACACGCGTGCCGGGGTGATGGTCCCGGCCGCCGTCATCATCATCGGGAACATGCGCGGCAGGGTGGCCGAGGCCAGCAGCACCGCCTTGTAGCCGGCGATCGTGGCCATCGACGACAGCGCGTCCATGCTCTGGGCCCGGGTGATGCGGGGGATCAGCTCCATCGAGAACGCGGTCACGCCGCGGCTGGCAAGTTCCTGGGCGGACTGGGGCGCGCCCAGCGGCTCGGAGAAGCCGAAGACGGACTGGCCCGGCCGGAGGCGCTCGAGGTCGGCGCGTCCCGCTTCGGGGTTGGCCCCCAAGGCGCGCACTTGGAGCATCGCTTCCGCCCGACCGAAGAGGGTCTGGCGGTCGACGAGCTCCGCGCCCTTCTCGGCGAAGGCCTCATCGGTGAAGCCGGCCGCGGCGCCGGCGCCCGATTCGACCAGCACCTCCAGGCCCGCCCCCGACAGACTGGGGACGACTGTGGGCACGATGGCCACTCGACGTTCTCCGGGAAAGGTCTCGGTGGGTACTCCGACGATCATGCGGGACGACTCGTGGTTGCTGGGTGACCCGCGGACCCGACTGTCCGCAGAGCCGCGGATCGTAACACAAACGCCCACCAGCCCTGGTGGAGCGACTCTGTCACAAATGGTGGACAACCGGAGGGTGGGTCGCTACACTACGACCGCTACGGAGTGCGTGTGCGGGAGACCCGCCGATCCGGAAAGCCCCGGAGGATAGACGCTATGAGACGCCACACGGTCGGTGCGCTGCTGCTGGTTGCGGCGGCTCTTATCATGGTTCCGACCCCGTCGTCGGCCCAGGTTCCCGAGGACCCCACGTTCCACAAGGACATCGAGCCGATCCTCCAGCGGTCGTGCCAGGTGTGCCACCGGCCCAACAATATGGCGCCGATGTCGCTGATGAGCTACCAGGAGACGCGGCCCTGGGCGCGCTCGATCAAGAACAAGGTCGAGGTGCGTGAGATGCCGCCCTGGCACATCGACCCGAAGGTGGGCGTGCAGAGCTTCAAGGACGACACCTCGCTGAGCGACGATCAGATCGCCACCATCTCGCGTTGGGTCGACAACGGCGCTCCGCGCGGCAATCCGGCCGACGCGCCGGCGCCAGCCGAGTTTCAGGAGTTCGGCGCCTGGACGATCGAGCCGGACGTGATCGTCAGCTCGACGCCGCACACGGTGCCGGCCGAGGCGGGAGACTGGTGGGGCGACTACATCGTGCCCGCGAATATCCCGGACGACCGTTACATCAAGGCGATCCAGACCAAGGCCGGCGACCTGCGGGTGGTGCATCACGCGCTGACCTACGCGGTGACCGACCCGGACGCGCCGCTGAGCGACAGCTCGAACGACGCGTTCCTGAACGAGTATGCCGTGGGCAAGAACGCCGATGTCTATCCGGACGGCACGGGACGGTTGTTCCCGGCTGACGCTCGCGTGCGGTTCAGCTTCCACTACCACTCGGTGGGCGAGGAAGTGACCGACACGACCGAGCTCGGGCTGGTGCTCTATCCCGAGGGCGAGGAGCCGGACAAGGTTCTCTACTCGCGTCAGCTCGGACAGGCGGGCGAGCTCGACATCCCGGCCGGGCAGGTGACCCGGCACGACGGCTACCAGAAGATGTATCTGCCCGGGAAGCTGACCGCCTTCCAGCCGCACATGCACTTCCTCGGCACCCGGCAGTGCCTCGAGCTCATCTATCCGAACGGCTCCACGGAGATGGTCAGTTGTGCGAACTTCGACTTCAACTGGCACATCGTCTACAACTACGAGGACGATGCGGCTCCGGTGTATCCGGCCGGCACGACGTTCCACGTGATCACCTATCACGACAACACCGAAGGCAACCGCGGCAATCCCGACGCCACCAACTGGACCGGCGGCGGCAGCCGGACCATCGATGAGATGGCGTTCGCCTGGCTCAGCTGGCACGACATGAGCGAAGAGGAGTACGCCGCCGAGATCGAGGCGCGCAAGGAGCGCACCGACGACGAGTAGACGGCTCGCTCGTCCGCGCCGATGAACGACGGCCCCCTGCGAGCTTCGGCCCGCAGGGGGTTTTGCTTGAGGGCCGGCAGTGCCGGTGTTCGACCACTCGGGGAAGGTGAGACGGAAGGTGACCATGAAGTCGGAACGCATGCGGTGGGGGCGGGGCGTGGTTGGCGGAGGTGCGGCCATCTTGGCCTTGAGTGTCGCCGGTGACGTCCTGGCGCAGGTCAGCCGGCGGGATGTGCCGGTCGTCCTCCAACCTCAGCAGCGCTTCGAGCGCGGTCAGGACATCCAGCCGATCTTTGAGGGCTGGGTGCGGAACGACGACGGCGGTTATCGGTTCCTGTTTGGTTACCTGAATCGGAACTACGCCGAGCGCCCGCACGTACCGGTGGGGGAGAACAACTTTTTCTCGCCCGGTGAGCAGGATCGGGGGCAGCCGACCCACTTCCTTCCTCGGACCCACCGGTATCAATTCGAGGTCGACGTGCCGGCTGACTTCCCGCTCGACGGTCAGCTCGTCTGGAGCGTGACCCAGCAAGGCAGCACCCAGACCGCCATCGGGTGGCTGCAGCCGGAATGGGAGATTGATGTCAGCACCATCACCTCGAACGGACGGACCGGGTTCGGGCGAAGCGTCGACGAGATGTTCCGCAACGAGTCGCCCCGGATGGAGATCGAAGCGTCGGCCACGACGGTCGGAGTCGGGCAGCCGGTGACGCTCACGGCCCGGTTGCAGGACGACGAGTTGCCGTCTGAGCTGCCCGAACGCTCTGGCAGCCCGCTCCGCCAGTATCCGGCGCTGACGCCGCCGGAGGATGCGCCCGAGATCCCGGACAACATCCGCCAGTACCAGCGACCGTCTCCGCCGCGAAACCACCTGGCGGTCCTGTGGGTCGTCTTCCGCGGTCTTGATAGTGGCGCGATCGCACCCGACGACTATCAGGAGTGGGAAGACGGCATGCCGGGCGACGGGTGGACGTCAGGCACCTTCGAAGCGACGGTGACCTTCGACGAGCCGGGCAGCTACCGGCTTCGCGCCTTCGGGAGCGACGCCATGCTGATTTCGACGGCCGACCTGGACATCACCGTCACCGAGTAAAGCGCGGAGCGAGGGGCCGCATCTCTGCGGCCTCCGACTCTACCGGCCCCGCGCGGTGGCGACCACCGCCACCAGAAGGCAGACCGCCCCCAGCGGCACGCCCAGGATCCCGAGACCGGGATCCCCCCCGTAGAACGAGACCCCGCCCAGGAAGAAGCCGACTGGCAGCAGCAGGCCGGCGGCCGTCAGCGCGCGCGATGGCAGGCGGGGCGCCTGCGGGGCCAGGGCCGGGGTGAGCGTGAAACTCACGCCGAACAGGATGTGCAGCAGTCCCATGACCGCGCCATGCCCATGCGCGAGCGTCCACATCAGGCGCCGGGTGTCGTTGGCTGGATGCAGATAGGCCTCGACGTCGAAGACTCGTAGCAGCGCGAGCCCGAGGCCGAGCCCGACCACGGCGAACAGCGTCCACCAGCCGAGCCGAAGATGCCGTCGGGTGTAGGTGTCCGTCATGCGGCTACTCCCGGAGGAACAGCGGGCGGTTGTTGCGTCGCCCGACGAGACGGCGCATGACATCCAGGCGGAGCTCGCCGTCAGGGTCTAGCAGCAATTCCGGCGCGCGGCGCGGTGCGCGGGCCGGGTCTTCGCGCCAGGCGCGGAGAAACGAGATGGCCGCGGCGCGCCGCTCCGGCTCGGGCCCGTCGAAGTCGTAGGCCAGCGGTGGCGCCTCGGGGATCTGTCGGAGCGAGCGAGCCGCGATGAAGCGCACGGCGTCATAGCCGTCGCCGAGCGCCTCTCCCAGATGCGGCACCATCCAGCTCGTGCCAGAGACCGCCTGGGCGGGTGCCCACCCCATCGCCTGGGACGTGATGGCCCGCAGCCCTGCGTCACCTTCGAGCAGCCAGATCAACGACGCGGCCACCGACTGCTGGTCCTCGTTCAGTGGAGGGGCGGGGATGTCGTACCACGCGTCGAGCTGTTCGGCCGTCCAGGCCAGCGTCTGGTCGAGATGGCAGAGGTTGCAGGCGTTGGGACGACCGAGCCGAACCGATTCGGTCACCGACGGGCTGGAGATGGTGTGGCTCCGGACCGTCTTCAACAGGCCGTAGCTGGTGTACGGCATGTGGCAGTTGTAGCAGCTGCTCCCGCTCGATCCAGCCGCGTGCCGGGTGTGGGCCTGTTCATCGGCGCGAATCGGTTCGTGGCACTGGAGGCACGCCTCGTTGCTGTCCATGCCGGCTCCGACCTGGTGGGTATCGGCCCACTCGGACACCGAGCGCGGGTCGTCGTCGGGCTTGTGCATCGTGTGACAGGAGAAGCAGCCGAGCGTCCGTTCTGGGGTCGAGGCGTCGCGAAAACAGGGCGAGTCGATCAGTCCGTTGTATTCGCGCCCGGACACCCGGATCGTGCCGTCCGGCCAGAACGAGCCGCGAATGAAGTCCGGGTCCGCCGTCGCCAGGGCGCGGATGGCGTCCGAGGAGCGATCGACCGACGGCTGCGCCACGAACCGGGTGTCTCGCAGTTCGTCCCCGGGTCGATAGGGGAGCCCGTGGTCGTTGGCGAGGCGCTCGCCCTCCAGGTCGTAGAACTCCCAGACGCTGTGACATTGACCGCAGACCTGAGACGAGCGCTGAGGGTCGAGCAGCGTCGGCTGGATGATGGTGGGGTCGGGCGCGTCGACGAGCCGCTGTCGATACCGCTGCACGGGGTTGCGATGCGCCGCGATGTGCTCCTCGGCCGGCCCATGGCAGGACTCGCAGGCGATGCCGAACTCCGCCACCGTGGTGTCGATCACCTGATCGCGAAACGCCTCCGATCTGAACGGCGTGCTGAAGGCGGTCCTCCCCTGCGTCGTGTGACAGGCGATGCAGATGGCATTCCAGTGTCCGTCGAGCATCGCCAGCGATTGGTTCGGCGGATGGAGGACGACGGCGCTCCGCGACGCCCAGCGTGCTTCCTCGATCAGGTAGACCGAGGGGAGCACGTTCAGCCCGCGCTCATGTTCGGTGGCATACCAGTAGATGTTCTGGTGATGTGAGCCGGTCACCATCACGACCTGTCGGCGTATCCGTGGGCGCTCGGCGTCGTCTCCCTCCCACCCTGGATCGTCGAACTCGGCCCAGAACTCGTCGTCGACCCGCTCCAGTCGCATCGGTGAGCCGTGAGTGTTGGTGACCTCGACGCCGTCGAAGTCGGCACGGACCGACGCCTCGGTGGCCACCTGGGTCATGGTCCGGTGGAACGAGCCATGCCAGCTGGCGTACTCACCCGGGTGACACGACTGACAGGTGTCGGACGAGACATAGCCGCTGTCGGGTCGGGCGACCGGGCGGTCTGCGACCTGATCCTCCGGTGTCGACGGGTCGAAACTAGAGAAGGCCGCGAAGCCCAGCCCGAGCGAGGCGGCGATGAGTACCGCGAGGGGCCAGCGCGACGGCGAAGCCGAGCGCGGTGGGGCGGTCGGACGTGGTTGTCGCTTGGGAGACATGTCGTCACGCCTATCGCGTTCGCCCCGCCGACGTGGCCACGAGAAAGACGGCCGCGGCGAGCAGCGCTCCGCCCACCGGTGCCAGCAGGAATCCGAGCGCGGCGAGCTGACCCTCGACCCAGACGCCGCCCAGCAGGAATCCGCCAGGCAGGAGGATGGTCGCTCCCATCAGGCAGGCGGAGGCGAGCCCCTGGCGACCACTGCCCAGTGTCGGCGCCGCCTGGAGGCTGAAGCCAAACGCGAGGTGGACCAGCCCCAGCAGCGCGCCATGCGCATGGGCCAGGGTCCACATCAGTCGCCGGTGTTCGTTACCGACGTCGAGATAGAACCCGATCTTGAAGCCGTGGAGCAGCTCGAGCAGAAAGCCGAGCGACAGGAACAACGCCAGGGACCACCATCCCAGTCGCACGTGCGTCCGGGTGAGCGGGGCCGGGGCGGAAGATGTGGCAGACACGGGCCGATTGGACCGCGCTGATCGCCTGGGAAGACGCGCCGGGGCGAGCGGCCGTGCTCACCCCGGCGCCTCAGACAAAGAGCGGTCCCTGGGACCGCTTAGTCGATCGCGAAGCAGTAGAAGTAGCCGTTGCCGCCCGTGCCCTGGAGGTCGGACTGGCCGCAGCCGCGTGAGCCGTGGGCCGAGTTCCAGGAGTTCGGGTTCGGGCCGCCACCGGTCCGGTCGAAGTGGCCGACCATGGCGCTGCCATTGCCGGCGTTCGACGTCCAGTTGCTGCAGGTCGTGTCGTCGCCACCAGACACGGCGGTGCCGTCGAGATACGAACCGGTCAGGATGTCGTGCTGGTTGGGGTCGTCGCCGCGACCAGGCGTCATCTCGCCCTTTTCGTTGAGCACGGTCTCTTTGGTCAGGTTGTTCTCGTAGTGCAGCATATCGAGGTCGCGGGCGACGACGTCGCCATTGATGTTCTGCCAGGGGCCCTGACCGATCCGGTCGCGCGCGTTCACGCCGCCCGACCCGGTCGTGCTCAGATAGGCGCGCCAGGTGCGGCCGCCCGCGCCAACCGCCGAGGCCAGCGACTGGCAGTGCCCGTCGGCGCCGGCGAGGCCGCCAAGATTGGCGCCGTCGCCCGGGCCCGCACTCGTCAGGAAGAATGTCATGTCCGCCGCTTGCCCCTGCGCCGGCGACACGCTGACGAGCGCCAGCAGCGCGACCGCACCGAGCATCTTGATGGTTCTCATGCCTCAATCTCCTTGGGCTCGGGGCTCCGGACCGACGGTCCAGAACCGATCGAGAAATCTAGTCCACCGAGAGGACCGATTATAGCCGCTCAGGCCGGATCCGGAGCCGAGGGCACGCGTATACTGTAGCCCTGCGGTGTCACCACCTCGGTGCCTGCACCGCCCACGGGAGTTCAGCATCAGATGACGTCGCTCAGATCTCGATCAGTCTTGCTCGTCGCCGTCCTGGCGACCGCCCTCCTTGCTGCCGGGTGCGGCAATGACGACGAACCCGGCATAAGTATCCCGTTCCAGATCATCGACCTGGTCGTGGGCACCGGGCCCGAGGTCGACAACGGTGATGCCGTGCTTGTCGCCTTCACCGGCTGGCTGTACGACATGAACGCGCTCGAGAACAAGGGGATGCAGTTCGACCAGTCGACCGAAGACGGCTTCAGCTTCATCATCGGCGCGGGACAGGTCATCGCCGGCTGGGACGCCGGAGTGCGAGGGATGCGTGTGGGCGGCCAGCGCCGCTTGATCATCCCCCCAGGGCTGGGTTTCGGCTCTGGTGGTCAGGGCAGCATTCCACCTGATGCCACGCTGGTGTTCGACATCGAACTGCTGGAAATCCTCTGACCCCGACGCCAATGCGGAACGTTGCCCATCCTCGCTGGCGGCTGACGCTGGCCGCCCTCTTGCTCAGCACGACCTGCGCCAATGCGCAGACACCTCGGGAGATCCTGCGGCAGGCCGAGACCGACTTCATCGCGGGCCGGGTCGAGGCGTCGGTGACCGGCTTCGACCGGGTCGCCGAGCTGGTGCCCGAGGCGGCCCCGCAGCTCTGGCAGCGGGGGATCGCGCTCTACTACGTGGGGCGCTACGACGACTGCCGGCAGATGTTCGAGTCGCACCGGCTGGTGAACCCGAACGACGTCGAGAACGCCGCGTGGCACTTCATGTGTGTGGCCCGGGCGGACTCGTCGGAGGCCGCCCTCGAGGCGTTGTTGCCGGTCGGGCCGGACGGACGGCGTCCGATGACCCAGGTCTACGAGATGTTCGCCGGGCGGCTCTCGCCCGACGAGGTGATGGCGGCGGCGGGCGAGCAGCCGCGCGCCCAGTTCTACGCCCACCTCTATATCGGCCTCTATCACGAGGCGATGGGACGTGACGACGAGGCGCAGCCATCCATCCTCGCTGCCGCCGAGGACCGCTTCGCCGGCGCCGGCGGCTACATGCACGCCGTCGCCGTCGTCCACCGCAACCAGCTTCCCTAGTCGCTCAGCAGCCGGATCCGGTGCGCCTCGCTGTCGCCGACATACAGCCCGGCGCCGGCGGCGTAGAAGATGCCGTGTGGCCGGTTGGTCTTGCACTCGAGCGGATCATCCTCGGGGCCGTCGCCGCGCTCGCCGTTTCCCAGCACCGTCGAGATCGTTCCCGCGTCCACGTCGACCATCCGGATGACGTGGTTCTCAGTGTCGGCGATATACAGCCGGCCCTCGGCATAGGCCAGCCCCTTGGGTCCGGCCAACGTGGCGGTCCGGGCGTTGCCGCCGTCGCCGGTGTAACCCTGTTCGCCGGTCCCGGCGACGTGATGGATGGTTTCGGTGGTCAGATCGATCCGGTAGATCGCGTTTCCTTCCCGAAGCGCCAGGTAGAGGTTGCCGTCGGGGTCGCTAGCCATGGCGCGAGGGCCATTGAGCGGTGTCCCTACCAGCGGGGCGCCGTCCGGGGTCGGCTCGCGTTCGCCGGTGCCGCCCCAGGTCTCGATCTGGCCGTTGGCGTCGACCCGCCGGATCCGGTGGTTGCCGATGTCGCAGATGATCAGACGTCCCTCGGGGTCGAACGCGATGCTGTGAGGGCGGTTGAGCTGGGCTCGGTTCGCGGGGCCGCCGTCTCCAGAGAAGCCGGCTTCGCCCGTGCCGGCCACCGTGGTGATGATCCCGGTGCTGGAGTCGACCCGGCGGACGCTATGGCTGTCTCGTTCCACGATGAAGAGATGCCCGTCGGCGTCGAACTGGATCTCGTGCGGCATGTTGAGGGCCGCCTCGGTCGCCGGCCCGCCGTCGCCGCTGTAGCCGCGCTCGCCGTTGCCGGCGATGACCGTCGTGCGACCGGTGGCGAGGTCCATGCGTCGGATGCGTTGGTTGTCCAGATCGCAGAAGTACATCGCCCCGTCAGGGCCGATGACGACGCCGTACGGGTTGGCGACCTCGGTATCCGACAGACCGGCAGCGCCGGTGCCGATGACGGTCGTCACGGTCGCCGCCTGCGGGACGACAACGAGCAGGTGAAGCATCGCCAGGCTGGCGATCAGGGATCTCATGGGGTTCACGTCTCCTGATTGGTCAGAGGGCGTCACGGATAGCCTGCGCCTCGGCGGCGTAGGGCTCCGCCTCGGTGGCCCGGCCGGCGGCGCGCAGCAGCGCGGCGTATTCGTCGAGCACGGTCAGGAACTGGTCGGCGTCGGCGTCATCGGACGACCGGAGGATCGCCAGCACCTCCCGGTAGAGCGGGTCCGCCTCGGCGTAACGTCGCTCGGTCTGGTAGAAGCCGGCCAGCGCCGTCCGGAGCACGACGACGTCCCGATGATACGGACCAAGCTCCCATTCCAGCGTGTCGAGGGCCCGGACATAGAGCGGTTCGGCATGCTCGGGCCGGTCGATGGCGGTGTAGAAGATGGCCAGATCGGCGACGAATCGAGCGACCCGCGGCGAATCCGGGCCGTCGATCCGCTGGAGCCGATTCAGCGCTTCCCGAAACAGCGGCTCGGCTTCCTCATCACGGGCTTGCGAGTGGTAGAAGTCGGCCAGGTTCCCCAGCGTGAAGGCCAGGCGGGGGTCGTCAGAGGGAAAGGCGCGAGCCGCCGCCTCCGCCGCGAGATACA
Organism: uncultured Acidobacteriota bacterium; assembly: GCA_913043805.1. Classification (GTDB taxonomy): domain Bacteria; phylum Acidobacteriota; class Vicinamibacteria; order Vicinamibacterales; family UBA8438; genus UBA2994. The sequence goes on from CAJWMX010000008.1 coordinate 17,857, forward strand.
TCTCTTCGACCTCGATGAACGCCTGGTCCTGATAGGCGAACGCCGCGGCCTCCATGTACTGCTCCCAGGTCAGCTGCTGGCAGCCGACGAGGAGCACGGCGAGAAGCGGGACGCATCTGACCATGATGGAGAAAGCGTAACTCAAAGACTGCGGATGCCGCTGTTATAGACTGCGGCTGAGCCGGGGGCACAGGCGACGAGCGATCGTCGAAGGAGGGCAGGATGTCGAGCATCGCGTCGGACGAGCTTCGTGACGAGGTGGCGTTGCACTGGAACTGGCTCGAGGCCGAGACGGATCCGTGTGTGGTGGTCTCCGAACGGATGGAGTTCGTGTATGCCAATGCGGCGGCCCGGGAACTGGTCCCCGCGCAGTGGTTCGGGAAGCATTGCTTCGAGCTGCTGCCGGTGGTGGACCAGACCTGCGCCTTCCACTGTCCGAAGACCACCTCGGTGACCGAGGCAACCGACGTGGTCTACTGCGAGGAAACCGTCTGTTTGCAGGGGCGCGAATGTGACGTCTACGGTGTCTGGCTTATTCCGCTCGGCGAAGGGCGGACGGACCGGGGCCGGGCGGTGCTGCTCATGCGGGGCAAGAGCGTAGTGAAGCCCGAGCCCGAGTTCGAGGCCCGCGTGCTCCGGGATGCCGAAGCGATCCGCGACAAGGTCGTCGCGCGAGGGGCATAGACGATGACGCGCGGTTTTGTCCTCCTCGTCGCGATGTCGATCATCGCGACGCCTGCTCTCGGCCAGACCGGCGAGTGGCACGCCTATGGCTCCGATCTGGCGGGCACGAAATACTCGGGCCTCGACCAGATCACAGCCGATAACGTCGACCAGCTCGAGGTCGTCTGGCGTCAGTCGACCATTCCCGACGCCGTCCGCGGCTCGAGCACCGTACGGCCCCCGGCTGTCGTGCAGAACACGCCCTTGATGGCCGACGGACGCCTCTTCGTGAGCACCGCGCTCGGAACGGTGGCGGCCCTCGATGCGGCCTCCGGCGAGGTGG
>CAJWMX010000009.1 GCA_913043805.1 uncultured Acidobacteriota bacterium
CACTACTTCGCTCCACGGGACGACGGATTGCGCTGATGCTTCCGGCGATGCTGCTGCTCCCGACGCTGGCCAACGCGCAGGACGTCTCCCAGGAGATGTTCACCGTCAACAACACCTGGATGCTAGTGGCCACCTTCCTGGTGTTCATCATGCACCTGGGCTTCGCCGCGCTCGAGAGCGGGCTCACCCGGGCCAAGAACACCGTCAACATCCTGTTCAAGAACACCGCGATCATCGCCATCGGGCTGCTGACCTACGCGTTCGTCGGGTTCAACCTGATGTACCCGGGCGACTTCTCGATCGGGCAGTTCTTCGGGTTTGCCGGGTTCGGCCTGGACCCGGGAGCCGAAGGGAACACCGTCGCGTACGCTGACGGCGCCTACACCTACTGGACCGACTTCATCTTCCAGGGCATGTTCGCGGCCACCGCCGCGACGATCGTCTCCGGGGCCGTCGCCGAGCGGATCAAGCTCGGACCGTTCCTGGTCTTCACCACCATCTACGTGGCGTTCATCTACCCGGTCGCAGGGTCCTGGAAGTGGGGCGCTGGCTGGCTCGACCAGATGGGCTTCTACGACTTCGCCGGGTCCACCCTGGTGCACTCGGTCGGCGGCTGGGCCGCGCTGGTCGGCATCATCGTGCTCGGACCCCGCGCCGGCAAGTACCTGGCAGACGGAAAGATCCGACCTGTGGCTGGACACAGCATGCCACTGGCCACCATCGGCGTCTTCCTGCTGTGGCTCGGCTGGTACGGGTTCAACGGCGGATCCGTGTTGAGCGCGGATCCCGAGCTCGTCTCGCTGGTCTTCGTGACCACGTCACTGGCCGCGGCGGGCGGCGTCATCGGCGCCATGGGCGCGTCCTGGACGTTCCAGCACAAGCCGGACCTTAGCATGGTGCTGAACGGATCGCTGGCCGGCCTGGTCGGCATCACCGCCGGCGCCGACACGGTGTCGATCAACTCGTCGATCCTCATCGGCCTGGTGGCCGGGGTCATCGTGGTGCTATCGGTGCTGGCCTTCGACCGCGCCAAGATCGACGACCCGGTGGGCGCGCTGTCCGTCCACCTCGTGTGCGGCATCTGGGGCACCCTGGCCGTCGGTATCTTCAGTACCAACCCCGAGCACTCATTCGTCACCCAGCTGATCGGAGTGGCGGCCTACGGCGTGTTCTGCCTCATCGCGGCCTTCATCATCTTCATCGCGCTGAAAGCCACCATCGGTATTCGCGTCGACGCCGAAGAGGAACGCATCGGACTCGACGTGGCCGAGCACGGCATGGAGTCCTACGGTGGGTTCTCGATCACACATTCCTAACGACAACTAATGAGCACGACATCTTTTCTTCTTTGAGGAGTCCACAAATGACGTCACGCACACTTCGCTCACGCCTGACCCGGGTCGCTCTTACCGCGGCCCTCGCCTTCGGCCTGCTCAGCGGCACCGCCGCCGCCCAGGATGTCAGCGTCTCGGCCAACGCCGGCTGGGTCAGCCAGTACTTCTACCGGGGGCTGCTGCAGAAGACTTCATCGGCCAGCGCCGGACTCGACATCAGCGCCGGACTCGTATCGCTCGGCACCTGGGCGGCCGATGTAGGCGACGGGTCCGAGATCGACGTCTACGGCAGCGTGGGCGGCGGCAACGACACCTTCAGCTTCAGCGTCGGCGGCACCGGCTACTTCTACACGGGGCAGTTCGACGACACCTACCTGGAGGCCAACTTCAACGCTGGCGCCGGACCGCTCGGCGTCGAGTTCTCGATCGGCCAGTATGAGAACTTCGGCATGGGCGAGCAGGACTACTGGTTCCTCGGCATTTCCGCGTCGCACGAGGGCTTCAGCGGCACGGTGGGCACCTTTGGCCAGGACTTCGACGGCACCTACGGCGAAGTGGGCTATGGGTTCAGCGCGGGCGACATGGACTGGAGCATATCGGGCATCGTGAACGACTCGACGCTGTCCGGTCTGTTCGACGATGTCGGCGCCCCCGCGCCCGGTTTCACCCTGGTCTTCGGGGTGAGCAAGACCTTCGATCTGACCGGAAACTAAGACACCCCCAGGCGATCGACTCCGTGGTCGTTCGCGGGACCTCCTCGTGGGCACCGCCGCACGCTGGACACTCGGCGTGCGGCGGTGCTCGACCTCCCCCTCCTCTGGTAAGATGTCCCGTTCACTCGGGGAACATCGGACACTCAGGAGGCTCACATATGACAGCGGGTCGGCGACCCGTGCGGCGCGCCCTGGGCATCATCGCCGTGGTGCTACTGGCCGGGGGAAGCCTGGCGGGCACCGCTCACGCCCAGGGCAACGACGGCAAGCTGTCGTTCTCGACCGGAGCGGACTTCAGCCACGCCTATTTCTTTCGGGGCATCCTGCAAGAGCACCAGGGCATCATCGCCCAGCCGTACTTCGATCTTTCGGTCAACCTGTTCGAGGGCACGCAGGGGCTCAACAGCGTCTCCTTCAACATCGGCCAGTGGAACAGCCTGCACTCCGGCCCGACTGGCACTGATGGCCCGGCCGCCAACGTGGACGCCTGGTACGAGTCGGACTTCTACGCGGGCGTCGGTCTCGGGGTCGACAACTGGGACTTCGGCCTGACCTACACCTCCTATCTCAGTCCGAACGACGCCTTCGGCACGGTCAAGGAACTGGCACTCAGCCTCACCGCGGATGACAGCGCCTGGCTTGGCAGCCTCGCCCTGTCGCCTCACGTGCTGATAGCGATCGAGCTCGACGGACAAGCGGACGGTGGCAGAAGCGAGGGGGTCTACTTCGAGCTGGGCGTCGAGCCAAGCTTCGACGTCGACACCGTGGTCCCGATTTCGCTGAGCGTGCCGATCACGGTGGGTCTGAGTATGAGTGACTACTACGAGGCGAGTCCGGGCGACGACCGCGCCTTCGGGTTCATCTCGCTGGGCGTGGTCGGCAGCAGGCCGATCCCGGTGGGGGAAGCCTACGGCAACTGGGACCTCACCGCCGGCATTCACCTGTTCTCTCTCGGCGACGGACTCGCGAGCGTGAACAACGGCGACGAGTTGCAGGCTGTCGCGACGGTCGGCGTGTGTATCTCGTACTGACGCGTGCGAACCTGATGACCACCGAGCCCGCCACCGACGCCGCCGAGCCCAGCCTGGCCGAGTCCCTGGCCGCGGCCCGCGACCACTTTGGATCGGCAAGTCGGGAAGCCAGAGGCGGCGCGGCCGAGTCCGAGGCGTTTTCTTCGGAGGTGGACGCGCTGCTGGTGCGCATCCACGCCGACGCCACCGCCAGCGCCGACACGCCGGTGGCGCTCATCGCGATCGGCGGCTACGGGCGCCGCCAGCTCTGCCTGCACTCGGACATCGACCTCCTGATTCTCTTTGGCGGCCCGATCGAGGCGGCTGAAGAGCGCATCGTGAAGGCCCTGCTCCACCCGCTGTGGGATCTGGGTCTGGACGTGGGTCACCAGATCCGGCAGCTCTCGGAGTTGGAACAGCCTGAAATCGACAACCCGGAGTTTCTGACCGCCGTGACCAGTGCCCGGTTCCTGGCGGGCGAGGCGACCCTGTTCGAGGGACTTCGCCAGCGGGTGCTCGACCCGGCATCCGCCTGGCGCCAGCCCACCATCGACGCGCTCTGCCAGCTCATCGCCGACCGGCATCACACGTTCAACTCCACCATCTATCAGCTCGAACCGGACATCAAGGAAGCGCCGGGGGCGTTGCGTGACATCAACGCCATCCGGACGCTGGCGGAGCTGACCCAACCCGAGACCGGGCGCGCGGTGCCATTGACGGCCGGCCGCCTGGACGAGGCGTTGGACGAGGCCGAAGAGTTCTTTCTGCGGATCCGCTCGTTGCTGCACCTCGAAAATCGTCGGAACCTAAACGGCCTGAGCCACGAGCATCAGGTGACCGTGGCCGAGCGGTTCAGCTCGCCCGGCAGCGAGGAACGTACCCAGGTGGAAGCGCTGATGAGCGTGTACTTCCACCACGCCCGGATCATCTCTCGCATCCTGACCGCGGCCCTGGACGAAGCCCGGCCCTCGGCGGAAGCGATCGAGAGGAAGGACGTTGGCGAAAATCTCCAGCGCGGGCCGGACGGAGTCAGCTTCGTCGACACGGTACGCGCGTCCCTGCGGCCACAGAACTGGCTGCGTCTGTTCCAGACCGGCATCGACGAAGGCTGCGCGGTGGCGCCGGAGACCCTCGCCTTCATCGAGCGGCACGGCGATCGCTACACGTCTGAGGAATTCTTCCCCGGCACCGACGAGCGCGACCAGTTCCTCCACTTCCTGAAGCCACATCCGGGACTCTACGGTCGTCTCTCGGAGATGCACGAGAACGGGCTCCTGGGACGGATGTTCCCGGAGTTCCGCAAGATCTACTGCCGCGTGATCCGCGACTTCTACCACAAGTACACGGTCGACGAGCACACCCTGCTGACCATCAGGAATCTCTCCGATCTGGCCGACCCGGAGTCGACCCGCCGCCGGCGATTCGCCAGCCTGCTGGCGGAGCTGAGAGAACCGGAGCTGATCGTGCTGGCGCTCATGTTCCACGACGTCGGCAAATGGACGAACAAGAACCACGCCGAGGAAAGCGTGCGGATGGTCGTCGGGCCGCTGCGACGGCTGCGGATCCCGCCCGACTCGATCCGGACCGTGGAGTTCCTGATCCGACACCACCTGCAGATGTCGGTGGCGGCGTTCAGGCGCGACAGCGAGGACCCCGAGGTGGCCCGGCAGTTCGCCCGGCTGGTCGGCACCGAAGACCGTCTCAAGATGCTCTGCCTGCTGACGCTGGCCGACATCCAGGCGGTGAGTCCAGATACGCTCACGCCCTGGAAAGAAGAGCTGCTGTGGCGGCTCTACGTCGACACCTACAACCATCTGACGCTGGGCTACGGCGACGAGGTAATCGCCACCGGCCAGCCGAGCCTGGCCGAGTTGAAGTCGCATCGTCCGCCCGAGATCTCGGAGCAACAGGTCACCGACTTTCTCGAAGGACTTCCCCAGCGTTATCTGCGCCTGGTCGACCCCCAGACCATCTACGACCACGTGCGACTGTCGCGAGACCTCGAACCAGAAGAGGTGCGGCTCCATCTCGATCGCCAGGATGACGTGTGGGAACTCAGCGTGGTCACCAAAGACCGGCCACGGATCTTCTCGAACATCTGTGGCGTGCTCTCCTACTTCGGGATGGACATCCTCCGCGGCCAGGCGATGAGCAACCGCCAAAACGTCGTGTTGGATCTCTTTCGCTTCGTCGATGCCGACCGGTTCCTGGCGTTGAACGAGGCCGGACCCTCGGAGCTGACCCGACTGCTGCAGGACGTGGTCACCGGCGAATCCGATCTGTCGTCGATGCTCAGGGGACGAGAAGCCGGCTCGCGCAAGCGACGAGGGCGCCCGCCGGTGCGAACGCTGGTGCATTTCGATGACCACTACTCGGATCGCTACACAGTGCTGGAGATCGGGGGCGCCAACCAGTGGGGGTTGTTGCACCGGATCAGCCGGGTAATCTCCGAACATGGCTGTGACATCGATCTGGTACTGATCTCGACCGAGGGCGACCGGGCCATCGACGTGTTCCACCTCACGCAGAAAGGCGCCAAGCTCTCACCGGCGGTGGAACAGGACCTGAGGACCGACCTCGAGGAGGCGTTGGCCGTATGAAGCTGGTGAAGGCGATCGTGCGCCCCAACAAGGTCGACGCGGTGAAGGACGCGCTCGCCAGTTGCAGCGTCGCCGGCATGACCGTGTCCGAGGTCCGCGGTCATGGCCGACAGCGTGGCCACTCGGCGGTGTATCGGGGCCGCGAGTATGAAGTCTCGCTGCTCCCCAAGATGAGAATCGAGACGGTGGTTTCCGACGACATGGTGGAAGACGTCATCGAGGCCATCTCCGAGGCGGCCCGGACCGGCGAGATAGGCGACGGACGGGTCTTCGTGCTTCCGGTGGAGGAGAGTCGAAACATCCGAACCGGAGAACGCGACGTGGTGTGACAACGCACCGACACACCGGCATCGCCATCGGCTCTACCCCGACCGCGACGCCGACACACGAGTCACCAACTGAAGGGACGAAAGGGAGGAACACGGATGACACCTAGTGACGTGATGGCATTGATCAAGGACCAGGGGATCCAGGCGATCGACCTGCGGTTCATCGACCTGCCCGGGCTCTGGCAGCACTTCACGATCTCAGCCAAAGAGTTCGAGGCCGACGTCTTCGAGGAGGGCGCGGGGTTCGACGGCTCGAGCATCCGTGGCTTCCAGGCGATTCAGGAGAGCGACATGCTGCTCTTCCCGGATGCGTCGACCGCGTTTGTCGACCCGTTCATGGAAGCGCCGACCCTGAACATCATCTGCAACATCAAGGACCCCATCACCGGCGAGTCGTACTCGCGTGACCCGCGGTATGTGGCCCAGAAGGCCGAGGCGTACCTCAAGAGCACCGGCATCGCCGACACCGCCTACTTCGGCCCCGAGCCGGAGTTCTTCATCTTTGACGACGTGCGTTTCGGCCAGACCTACCAGGAAGGCTTCTACCACGTGGATTCGGCCGAAGGGTTCTGGAACAGCGGCCGGGTGGAGAACCCCGATTCGGCCGGCAACTCGCGCAACCTTGGTTACAAGCCGCGGTACAAAGAGGGCTACTTCCCGGTTCCGCCGATGGACAGCCATCAGGACCTGCGGACCGAGATGATGCTCGAGCTCGAGAAGGTGGGTGTCGAGATCGAGGTACACCACCACGAGGTCGGCACCGCCGGCCAGGCCGAGATCGACATGCGGTTCGACTCGCTGGTCAGCATGGGCGACAAACTCCTCAAATACAAGTACGTCGTCAAGAACGTCGGTCGCCGTCACGGCAAGGCCGTCACCTTGATGCCGAAACCGATCTTCCAGGACAACGGCTCGGGGATGCACGTGCATCAGAGTCTCTGGAAGAACGGGTCGAACACCTTCTTCGAGGCGGGCACCTACGCCGGGCTCAGCAAGACCGCTCTCTACTACATTGGCGGCATCCTGAAGCACGCGCCATCCCTGCTTGCCTTCTGCAACCCGACCACCAACTCGTATCGCCGTCTGGTGCCGGGCTATGAAGCGCCGATCAACCTCATCTACTCGATGCGGAACCGCAGTGCGGCCGTCAGGATTCCGGTCTACTCCGGTAGTGAGAAAGCGAAGCGGATCGAGACCCGGTTCCCGGATCCGACCTGCAACGGCTACCTGGCATTCAGCGCGCTGCTGATGGCTGGCCTCGACGGGATCCAGAACAAGATCACCCCGCCGGGACCGCTCGACAAGGACCTCTACGATCTGCCGGCCGAGGATCTGGCCAAGATCGAGAGCACTCCGGGCAGCCTCGAGGAGTCCCTCGACGCGCTGGCCGCCGACCACGAGTTCCTGCTGAAGGGCGACGTCTTCACCCAGGATCTGGTCGACACCTGGATCGACTACAAGCGCGGAGAAGTCGACGCGATCCGCCTGCGGCCGCACCCGTGGGAGTTCGCGATGTATTTTGATATCTAGGAAGCGCTCCTAGGAGTCAGGAGACAAGAGACAGGAGCCACGAGAAGCCAGACGGCTTCAGGCTTCAGACGCTCTCGGCGGGGTGGCCTTCGGCTGCCCCGCCGTTTCTTTCTCTGTGCCCCGGGATGACGTCTGATTCGGCTACCACGGCCCGGGACCTGTTTCTTTCCAATGACCTGACCGAGGCGGGGGCGCAGGCGTATCTGGCCTCGCGCGGGTTCTCCGATCCGAAGGCGGCCGACGAGCATCTGCAGGCGCTCGCCCAGGACCTGCCGACGCGGCTGGCGCTGGGCGAAGTCGCCGATGTCATCATCGACGCCCTGGCCGACTCGGGTGACCCCGACGGTGCGCTGGTCGGGCTCACCCGCTACCTGGTCACACGCGCACCGATCAGCGGCTTTCTCGGTTACCTGAAGGACGACCCACGCGCCGCTGAGATTCTGGCGGCGCTCTTCGGCGCCTCTCCATCCCTCGGAGAGGTCCTGATTCGGAACCCCGAGTTCTTTCACTGGCTGCAACTGTCGCTCAAGCGGCCGGCCCCGGATCTGATCGACCTGCGTGACGCCCTGCAACAACTGCTGACGAGCGATCTGAGTACCGAGGCCAGAATCGAAGCAATCAAGCGCTTCAGGCGGCGCGAGTACCTCGGTGTCGCGGCGCGCGATCTGTTGGGGGTGAGCGATCTGCCTGCCGCCACCGCACAGCTCTCGCTGCTAGCCGACGTGGTGATCGACAGCGTGCTGGGGTTGCTGGTCACGGACCTCGCGAACAGTCAATCGCTGCCGCGGATGCCAGGGCGCTTCGCCGTCATCGCGATGGGCAAGCTGGGTGGCCTGGAGCTGAACTACAGCTCGGACATCGACCTCATCTACGTGTACGAGCCTGACGATCCGGGCAACCCGGCCCAACACGATCTTTTTCACAAATTGGCCCGCCGCCTCACCAAAGCGCTCGGCGACCACACCGACGAAAGCTACCTCTACCGGGTCGACCTCAGGCTCCGTCCGATGGGACGACACGGTGACGTGGCCTGCACGCTGAAGCAGTACGGCCACTACTACGACTCGATGGGCGAGACGTTCGAACGGTTCGCGCTCATCAAGGCGCGGCCAGTCGCAGGCGACCCCGATCTGGGCGCCGCCTTCATGGATCTGGTGCTCCCCTTCGTGTACCGACGGTATCTCGACCATGCCGCGTTCGAGGAAATCGCCCGCTACAAACGACGCGCCGAGCAGGCCGGCGATGGCGAACGTGACGTCAAGACGGGCCGTGGCGGCATCCGCGAGATCGAGCTGTTCACCCAGATCCTGCAGGTGACCTACGGCGCCGAGCACGAGGCCGCGCGTTCGCCCACGACCCTGCGCGCCCTGGCGGCGCTGCTCGACCAGGACATCGTCGACGCCGACGTCCACCGTCAGCTGGACGAAGCCTACCGCTTCCTCCGGATGGTGGAGCACCGGCTGCAGATCGTCCACCAGAGCCAGACCCACACCCTCGACGCGGCCGGCGAGATGCTGGATCTGAGCGCCCGCCGCATGGGGTTCGCGTCGGCCGCGGCGCTGGAACAGACGCTGGCCCACCACCGAGACCAGGTGCATGCCATCTATGCCGACCTACTGGCCCCTGAACCGGAGGAGGAGGACGCCGGCCGGCTCCTCTTCCGCTGGCTGAGCGGCGAGATCTCGGACGACGACACGACCGGGTATTTGCATGGGCTCGGGTTCCGCGACCCGGAGGCGATGCTCAATCAGATTCGCGCGCTCGACGAGGTCCCGTCGCTCGTGCAGTCTCGCTCGACCACCCGGAACCTGCTGTCGAATCTCGTCGGCTCCGTCCTCCCGGCACTGCTGACGCGAGCCGAGCCCGAACGCATCCTGAACCGACTCGAACGGATCGTCTCCGGCTCTGGCGCCTCGGGAACGCTCTTCAGGACGTTGCTGGAATCGGCCCCGCTCAGAGACAAGCTGGCTACGCTCCTCGACAGCGGGGACCTGTTCGCCGACCGGCTCTCGCGTCACCCCGAGCTGCTGGACGCGACCGTCCAGGCCCCACCCGCCCTCGCCGTTCAAAGAGAGAGCTGGGAGCGGGAGCTCGAATCGGTCGCCGACGAGGCCCCGGACACCCGCGCGGACCGCGTGCGACGGCTTCGCTACATGGAGGAGTTCAAGATCCTGATCGAGTGGCTCGACGGGGGTGACCTGGCCGTCCTCCAGGAGAAGCTCTCGGGACTCGCCGACAACTGTGTCAGCCACGGCCTGGGCTGGCTACTGCACGACGACCCGCAGGACGACACCGAGTGGCTCGTCGTGGCGATGGGCAAGCTCGGCGGTCTGGAGCTGACCGCGCACTCGGACCTCGACCTGGTCTTTCTGTATCGCGGAGAACCGAACGACGGAGCGTTGTTCACGCGTGCGGAGTCCACCGTCAAGAAGCTCTACCGCTTTCTCGAACAGCCGACCCAGGCCGGCATCGCCTACGAGCTCGACACCCGGCTGCGGCCAGACGGCAAGAAGGGGCCGCTGGCCATGCCGCTGGACAAGTTCGAGAGTTATCTCGCCGAGCGAGCCGAGCGGTGGGAGCGTCTGGCTTGGACCAGAGCCCGGGTGGTGACCGGCTCAGCGGCCCTGGCCCAGGACGTCACCAGAGTGGTCACCGACTTCGTCTACCAGGGGTGGGACGACTCGCTCCCCGAATACGCCCGACACATTCGCAGCCGGATGGAGAATGAGCTGGGCAAGGAACGTGCGAAGAAACGGTTCCATCTGAAAGTCGGCCACGGCGGGCTGTCCGATATCGACTTCCTGATACAGTTGCTCCAGATCAGGCACGGGGGGGAGTCACCCGAGTGGCGCGTCGCCGGCACCCGCCGGCTCCTCATCGACCTGCCGCCGAACCCGCCCCTCGACGCCGACGATGCAGCGAGACTGCGCGAGGCCCACGCCTTCCTCCGCACCCTGGAGACCCGCCTTCGGATCGAAGCCGACGCTGGGGCGTCGACGATGTCTACCGACCCGGCGCGTCTCGCCGTACTGGGCGCTCGAATGGGCATGCCTCCGCCCACCGGCGAGACGCTGAAGCGGCGCTATCAGGAGGTCACCGCCCAAGTCCGCGAGATATTCGACCGCGGGATGAAGAGCCTCGGGGCGTAGGCGGCATCTCCAGCGCTTCCTCTCCCGGTCCTGACGTCGGCATTACCTGCAACCGACGACGCTAAAACCCATGCATCGTCGTCGTCGCAAATCTTCACGTCGCTTGGCTAGCTCGGTTTCGGGACAATCGTGTGCTCACGCAGTTCGCGCTCCAGAGTCGCCGCCACCGATCGCGGCACTTTGAACCGTTGCACAAGGACTCGCCGCAACTCGGTCAGGTTGACCTCGCCCGTCAATACTTCATGCTCGCCCGGAACCAGTCGAAACAGATCCGCGCTCAGCCCCCTGGCCGTGTCAGGTATCAGGTTCGCCGGAAACTGATGTCGATTATAGGGCGGCGCAGGCGACCGCCCTGGCTAGGGCAGGCCTGTATGGCGTGATGACGGATGGTCGCGACGGTGGCCGCTAGTGTCCGAGGACCGGGTGGGGGACGTAGGGCGTTTCGAGCGCTTCGCACTCCTCATCGTCTAGCTCGATGTCGAGCGCGGCCACGAGTTGGTCCAGTTGCTCCGGTTTGGACACTCCGACGATCGGTGCGGTCACCGCGGGCTGGCGGACGATCCAGGCAAGCGCGATCTGAGCGGGCGTGACGCCACGCTTCTCGGCGAGCGCCTTCACCGCGTCGAGCACGTCGAAGTCGCTGTCGGCGAAGTAGAGCTTGCGGGCGAAATCGTCGGTCTTGGCGCGGTTGGTCGCGCCGCCTGAATCCTCACCCTTTGCCCGGCTTCCCGCAAGGAACCCGCGGGCCAGGGGGCTCCACGGGATCACGCCAACCCCTTCGGCCAGGCACAGCGGCAGCATCTCCCGCTCCTCCTCCCGGTAGATAAGGTTGTAGTGGTTCTGCATGGTGACGAACCGGGCCCAGCCGTTCCGATCAGCCAGATACAGAGCTCGCGCGAACTGCCACGCATACATGCTCGACGCGCCGAGATAGCGGACCTTGCCCGACCGCACGATATCGTTGAGCGCATCGAGGGTCTCTTCGAGCGGGGTGTGCGGGTCGAACCGGTGAATCTGATAGAGATCGACGTGGTCAGTGCCCAGTCGTCGCAGCGAGCCGTCAATCGAGTCGAAGAGATGCTTGCGAGACAGGCCCCGGTCGTTCGGACCGTCGCCCATCGGGAAATGCACCTTGGTGGCGATCACCACCTGGTCGCGGCGGGTCATGTCCTTGACCGCGCGGCCAAGGATCTCCTCGCTCACGCCGATCGAGTACATGTCGGCGGTATCGAAGAAGTTGATGCCGTGGTCGAGCGCCTGCTTGAAGAACCGTCGCCCGTCCTCTTCCCCCAGCACCCAGTCGCGCCAGCTCGACGACCCGTAGGTCATCATGCCAAGACACAGGGGCGAGACTTTGAGGCCGGTGGTACCGAGACGGACGTAGTCCATGAGTGTCCTGGCTTTGGGCTCTAGGCTTTGGGCTTTGGCACGAGCCAGGGGGGCAGTCGGGTTGTCCCAGCGCCTGTCAGTGACAATGCCCGTGCTCCACAGACCACACCTGTCCGGGCGGGCAGGCGGCATTGGTCACCGTGGTGTCGGTGGTGAAGCTCATGACCAGGACGACAAGCGCGGCGATGGCGACGCCCACGATCGTGAGCCACGCGGTAGGGCTCAGCGCCGAGGCCTTCTTCTCGCAGCACTGCTTGTACTTCTTGCCGCTGCCACAGGGGCAGAGATCGTTGCGGCCAACCTTGACACCTGACATGGTCTGTTGCTCCGTGTGTTCAGGAAGGAGCCAGTATACTGCAGGAGCGGTGCGCCCTTCGTAGCGTCCCCCGCGCGCGTTCATGGTCAACGACGTCCACTGTCACTTCTTCTCCGCCCGTTTCTTCGAGATCCTCGGCGGCCAGCTCTCGCCGGCGGTAGACGCCGCCGCGACCGCGCTACCCGAGCGATTGGGGTGGGACGCGCCCGGTCCGCCCGAAGTTCTCGCGGACCGATGGGTGCAAACCCTTGATGACCACGATGTTGGCCGCGCGGCGGTGATGGCCAGTCTTCCGGGCGACGAGGCGTCGGTCGGCACAGCCGTCCGCCGGCACCCGGAGCGTCTGGTCGGGATGACCATGCTCAATCCCGTCGCGCCGGACGCCGACGCGCGGCTCCGGACGGCCCTCGAAGACGAACGGCTACGGTGCGTGTGCCTGTTTCCCGCCTTGCACGGCTACGCGCTCGACGGTGAGGAGGTGGACGAGGTGTTCTCCGCGGCGGCAGCCGCCGGGGCGGTGGTATTCGTGCATTGCGGCGTGCTCACCGTCGGGGTCAGAAAGAAGCTGGGGCTCCAGACCCCGGTCGACGTCCGCCTCGGCGACCCGCTGGCGCTGACCCGAACGGCGGCCCGTCACCCCGACGTGCCGATCATCATTCCGCACTTCGGAGCCGGCCAGTTGCGTGCCACGCTGATGGCGGCCGACCTGTGCGGCAACATTCATGTCGACACCTCCAGCTCGAACGGCTGGATCCGCTACACGCCGGGGCTGACACTCGAAGCGGTCTTCGGCGCCGCACTCGAGACCCTCGGTCCGGAGCGGATCCTGTTTGGTACCGACTCGTCGTTCTTCCCCAGAGGCTGGCAACAGCCGGTCCATGAAGGCCAGCAGGCGGTCCTCGACGCGCTGGGGGTGGACCCGTCCGCGCAGGCGGCGATCATGTCGGAGAACTTCGAGCGGCTCTTCCCGACCCGACGACCATGACCGACAAGGCGTTCGTCTTCGACACGGCGCTGCGGCTGGTGACGCTCACCGGCCTACGGGCTCAGAGCCTCCGCGAGCTGCGGGCCCGGCTCCCCGAGGTGCCGCTGTCCTCGATCTTCCAGCACACCCACCAGGAGTATCTGGCGCACGACTTCCAGCGGTCACAGCACTACAACGACTTTGCCCGGTGGGTCTCGGACACACTCCGCGAGGAGGCGCTCGGCGAGAAGCTGGCGGCGATCGATCTCCTGGCGTTCACCACGCTGGAGGAGCTCCGCGGCGAGATCATTGCCACGATCGACACCTACCTCGCGCAGCTCGACCGCGCCAGCTACGAGTGTCGACCCGAGGACGCCTTCCACTTCTGCCAGTCTCGAAGCTTCGTGCTCCCGACCGGCCTGGTCGCTCACGACGTGCCCGAGTTCTTCGCCAAGGTGGCCTCCATCTCGAACGCATCGCTCTACTTCCATTTCTTCGAGGCGCGGCTACGCCTTGGCCGACGAACAAGCGACTTCTCGCGCTGGCTGTCGGACCGTGGCCGAGACGACCTGGCCGGCGCCATCGACAAGCTGAACCCCTATACGCGTTCGCTCGACGAGCTGCGTGTCGACATCGTCGCGGTGGGCGGTGCGAACGGGGGTGCGGCGTGACCGACCACCATCTCGACGACTATCGCCCCATCGTCGGCGACCAAGTGATCGACGAGCTGCACGTGCTGGCCGACCATGTCCGCCATCGGCGACTCCAACACATCAACTCCACTTCCGTCGGGGGTGGCGTGGCCGAGATCCTCACTCGCATGGTCCCGCTGCTGCGGGACCTGGGGATCGACACGACCTGGGACGTGATCAAAGGCAACCAGGCGTTCTTTGCCGTCACCAAGGCGTTCCACAACGCGCTGCACGGCGGCAAGGAGTCGATCACCGAGGAGATGCTGGACGTCTTCCGTGAAACCACGGCCATGAACCTGGCCGACCTCAACGACTACGGCGACGTAGTCATCGTGCACGACCCCCAACCGGCGGGATTGATCGCGAAGCGTCCAGAGGTAGGCGGACGTTGGATCTGGCGCTGCCACATCGACGTGGCTACGCCGGATCCGCGGGTCTGGAACTTTCTCCAGAAGTACGTCGAGGGCTACGACGCGTCAATGTTCTCGATGCCCGACTTCGCCCAGCGGCTGTCGATCCCGCAGTACATGGTGCCTCCCTCGATCGACCCGCTGAGCGACAAGAACCGCGACCTGACCAACGACGAGGTCCAGGCCGTCGTGGCCCGCTACGGACTGGACCCAGAGCGACCGATCGTCACGCAGATCTCGAGATTCGACCGATTGAAAGATCCGCTGGGCGTGCTGGCGGCCTACCGCCTGATCCGCCGACGCCACGACTGCCAGCTGCTCCTGGCCGGTGGGGGCGCCACCGACGACCCCGAGGGCGAGGAGGTGCTGAACGAGGTCCGCGAAGCGGCGGGAAACGACCCCGACATCCACGTGCTCGAGCTGCCCCCGTTTTCCGACCTCGACATCAACGCGCTGGTGCGCGCCTCGACCATCGTGATGCAGAAGTCGATCAAGGAGGGCTTCGGACTGACGGTCACCGAGGCACTGTGGAAACGCAAGGCGGTGATCGGCGGCGCGGTGGGCGGCATCCGGCTGCAGCTGCTGGATGGCGTGACTGGGTTCCTCGTCCACTCGCCCGAGGGCGCCGCGAACCGGGCCATCGATCTGCTGAACGATCCCGAGCTCCGCCAGGCGGTCGGCGACGCCGGTCGCGAGCATGTCAGGGAGAACTTCCTGACCACCCGCCATATGCGCGACTACCTGCTGCTGATGCTCGCGATGGAGCACCAGGGAGAGGAGCTTTCCGTTCTGACGACCCGGTGATTCGGGCTCGTCAGGCTTTGGGCTTTGGCACGACGTACTCTCGTGCACGTCCGTTGCCCGCACCTGAACGGTCTTGCTCTACCTAAAACCCAAAGCCCAAAGCCAAGCTCGTCCCCCTCAGGGGACGAGCAAAATCTTCCCGATGTGCGTGCTGGCTTCCATCTCCCGGTGGGCGTCAACCACCTGATCGATCGGCACCCGACGGTGGATGACGGGGCCGACGCGGCCGGCTTCGACCAGCGGCCACACTCGCTCCCGGACGGCGTCGACGACCGCGCCCTTCTCCTCGACGCTCCGGGCCCGAAGCGTGGAGCCGGTGACGGTGAGGCGGCGGAACATCAGCGCGCTGAGATCGATCTCGGTCGTGGCCCCCCCCATCAGGGCGATCAGCACCAGCCGCCCCTCCAGGTTCAGCAGGCCGAGGTTCATCGCCAGATAGGGCGCCGCCACCATGTCGAGAATCACATCGATGCCCGCGTCCCCGGCGGCGGCCTTCAGCGCTCCAGCCAGATCGTCGTCGCGGTAGTTGATCGCCTTGGCGGCGCCGAGCGCCTCACAGGCCTGGCACTTCTCGGCTGAACCGGCCGTCACCAGCACCCGTGACCCGAGCGCCCGCGCCAGCTGGATGGCCATCGTGCCGATGCCGCTCGAACCGCCGTGAACCAGCAACGTCTCGCCGGGTCGCAACCGAGCGCGGTCGAAGACGTTGGTCCAGACGGTGAGCGCCACTTCAGGCAACGCGGCGGCGTCGACCAGGTCCACGCCGGCGGGCACGGGCAGACATTGCCGGGCCGGCACGGCGGTGTATTCGGCATAGCCGCCGCCGGCGAGAAGCGCACAGACGGGGTCTCCAACCCGCCACCCCTCGACGGCGGACCCGAGAGCCGCGACCGTGCCCGACACCTCGAGCCCGAGCAGGTCCGATGCTCCCGGGGGCGGCGGGTACTGGCCGCGCCGCTGCATGCAGTCGGCCCGATTCATCCCGGCCGCCGCGACCTTGATCAGCAGCTCGGAGGGGCTCACCTCCGGCACCGGCCTCGTGGCCAGTGACAGCCCCTCGGGAGGCCCCTCCTGCTCCACCTCGACCGCCCGCATCACGTCCGGTATCGCCATCATAGTCCGAAGTATAATCAGCCACT
Organism: uncultured Acidobacteriota bacterium; assembly: GCA_913043805.1. Taxonomy (GTDB): domain Bacteria; phylum Acidobacteriota; class Vicinamibacteria; order Vicinamibacterales; family UBA8438; genus UBA2994. The sequence continues at coordinate 16,380 of CAJWMX010000009.1, forward strand.
CCGACGACGTCCCGGACACCATGAACATCAGGATCAAGCAGATACGACTCTGGCGGACCGAGGTCCTGCGCCGACCGGGTGCCCTCGCGCAAGCGCTCGAGCCGCTCGCGCAGCATGGGGCCGACCTCAAGGTGGTGCGAGTTCGGGAGGCCGGGGGTGGGCGGGGCCGACGCAACATCGTCGAGGTTTACGCGGGCGAGGGCCGGCGGGCCGCCGTGATGGCGCAGGCAGCGGGGTTCAGCTTGACCAAGGCCACAACCCTGCTGTTGCAGGGAGAGAATCGCTCGGGATTCGCCTACGCCGTGGCCAACGCCGTCGCCTGGGCGGGCATCGAAGTGATCGACCACGAAGCCGGTGTGGTCAGCAACCAGTTCTCGTCGACGCTGACGTTCGAAAGCGAGTCGGATGCGACAAAGGCGGTCGCGGTGATCCGCAAGGTGATCCGCACCTTCCAGGCGGCGGACGGTTAGGCCGAGCGATGCGACTCGTCATCATCGGATACGGTCGGATGGGCAAGCTGGTGGACCAGCTCGCCGATGCCTACGGGTTCGAGGTCGCCGACCGGCTCGACATCGACAACAACCCCGGTGGCTCCGGCATCACGGCTGACGCCATGCGGGACGTCGACGTCGCCATCGACTTCTCTACCGCAGCCGCAGTGTCAGACAACCTGCCGCGTCTGGCCGAACACAAGGTCAACTTGGTGGTGGGCACCACCGGCTGGCAGGGCGAGAAGGAGTCGCTGAAGAAGCTCGCGGTGGACGCGGGCATCGGCGTCGTCGCCGCGGCAAACTTCTCGCTCGGGGTGAACCTGTTCCTCGCGCTGACCCAACGCGCGGCGCAACTGTTCCAGCCGCACGCCGACTTTGGCGCGTGGATTCACGAGATCCACCACAGCGCGAAGATCGACGCCCCATCGGGTACCGCCTTCGCCATGCGACGCGCGATGGACGCAGGCCGGTTCGACCGCGACGTCGACATGGCCTCGACGCGCGTCGGCTCCGCGCCAGGCACCCATACCGTCGGATTCGACGGGCCGGCGGAGACAATCGCGCTGACCCACACCACGCGCGACCGGGCCACGTTCGCGCGGGGCGCCCTCGAAGCGGCCCGCTGGGTGCACGGACGTCGGGGGTGGTTCACGATGCAGGATGTCCTGGGACTCGACTGACGATGCCTGCGGCCTTCACCGGATGCGGCACGGCGCTCGTCACCCCCTTCACCGCCGAGGGCGCGGTGGACGAGGCTGCGGTGCGTCGGCTGGCGGCGCGGCAGATCGATGGCGGCGTGCACTTCCTCTGTCCGTGCGGAACCACCGGCGAATCTCCGACGCTCTCTCGCGACGAGCAACGGCGGGTAGTCGAGGCGGTCGTGGAAACGGCCGATGGCCGCGTTCCGATCCTCGCTGGCGCCGGAGGCTATGACACGCGGTCGGTGGTCGAGACGGCGGCCGAGATGGAACGCGCCGGCGCCGACGGACTGCTGTCGGTCACGCCCTACTACAACCGGCCCACCCCGGAGGGGCTCCAGGCGCACTATCGCGCGATCACCGAGGCCACGGGCTTACCCGTCGTGGTCTACAACGTGCCGGGTCGTACCGGGTGCAACGTCGACGTCGACACGCTCTGTCGGCTGGCCGAACTGCCTACGGTGGTCGGTGTGAAAGAAGCCTCCGCCAACCTCGCCCAGATGTGCGAGGTGTGCCACGCGCTGCCTGAAGACTTCAACGTGCTGTCGGGCGACGACCTGTTCACACTGCCGCTCATGGCGGTCGGCGGAGCCGGGGTCATCTCGGTGGCCTCCAACGAAGTGCCGAACGACATGGCCCAGCTGGTCGAAGCGGCACGCGACGGCGCCCTCGACCGCGCCCGGGCCCTGCACAACCGGTTGCTCCCGTTGATGCAGATCAACTTCATCGAAAGCAACCCGATCCCGGTCAAGGCGGCCATGGCCCATCTCGACCTGCTCGACCTCCACTACCGGCTACCGATGCTCCCGCCTCGACCCGAGTCGCTGGCGAAGATCGTCGACGTGCTCGACACCCTTGGCCTCTCCCGCTGATCCGCGGGCGACCGCACCACGGAGAACCCTGTGAGCTCTGACGTTACCTCGTTGCAAACCTCGATCGAGCGCCTGGCCACGGCGGGCGCCGACGCGGACCGCGCCGAAGCCCGGGCGGTGTTCGCCGAGTTCCGCGCCGCGCGCACCG
>CAJWMX010000010.1 GCA_913043805.1 uncultured Acidobacteriota bacterium
CAAATGGTTCCAACGGCTCGGTCACGAACGTGACTCCGTCGGCCGGCTGTTCGTGGGGCGTTCTCGAGAACGCGAAGTTGTCGACGTTGGCATCGAAGGCGGGATAGTTGGTTTCGTGCGTCCGGTGGTAGTCGAGCACCCAGTCGTAGGTCTTCCGCCCCCCCCCCGAGAATAGTGTCGATGCTCCCGTAGAACTCCTTCATGCCGTAGTCGATTGTGTCCGGACGACGGTTCAGCCACTCGACGTCGCCATCCGGCCTGGCGATGTAGCCGTCGGCGCTGGTTGCGATATACGCCACGGTCTTCCGGTTGGTGCTCATGCGGACGGCTCCAGGCTCAGCCGTTGCTTGATGTCGCGATACGCCGATTCGATGAGCCGGGTCAGTGCGTGCTGGTCGATTTTGTCGCCGGGGCGCAGCTTCACGTGTCGCATGAATCTCCCGCTGCCTTGCAGCAGGCCATCCGGGTCGTCGAGCTGCGCACCGTGGAAGAAGCCGACGTTCACGTGCGCCGTGAACGCATCGACGTAGGCAAACGCCACGTTGTCCACGCATGCGGTTGGTTGATCGTCGTGGAGCGCCTCCCGTACGTCGTCACCGCACTCCCGAAGCCTCCGGAACCAGCGCTGTGCGATCACCCGAAGCTCGTCCGGCTGTTTGGTCCACCAGACATCGATGTCGGGGTCGTGGTCCAAGGTGCGCGAGAAGCGGAACAGTCGAGTCACCCGGCCGATCATAGTGCCGGCTACCAGATCCCTGGAACCAGGCGGAACCTGACTCGCGCCGCGTAGTCGGCGTAGCCGTCGAGCTCCGCCTGCAGCGTCCGATCCTCGAGGGCCGTTCGCACGACGAAGGTAAGGACGCCGAGTAGGACGTGACCCACCAAGGCCGTGGACGCGAGCATCGGCGGCGTGGCGAGCAAGAGCGCACTGAACCCAACGTAGCCGGGGTGGCGCACGAATCGATAGGGCCCGTCTTCGACGGTCCGGTGGTCCTGGTCGCGCTGAATCCGGACGGTCTTTTCGAAGAACGGGTTCACCGCCATCGACAGATTGACGATGGTGAAGCCTCCGATCAACACGAGGGCGCCGGCCAGCCAGACCAGACCGAGGTCCGTCGAGGTGTCGCGCGCTTGCAGCTCCTCAATGGCGGTCGTGACCGTCAGGTAGAGCGTGGCCATGAAGGCGAGCATCCAGCCCCAGTCCCAGAGCTTGGTGCCTTTTCCAAGTCGAGCCCGTCTTCGGAGGAGCGTTGGATTCCAGATGCTGATGAACACGCCCGATACGACGAGGTTGGCCACCATGAGGCCGAGGTAGGCCTGCCCGAGCCCCAACCCGAGGACGAAGGCCAGGGCCACCGTGCCCAGTCCGGTCGCGGCGAGCGTGAACCCGACTCGTGGTGTGAGGCGGCGACCGCCCGGATCACTCATGACTGGCGCTCTTCCTCTCGCCGAGCGCCTCCATCAGCCACGGCAAGGCGGGTTAGAGGCGTCGGCGTAGCCGATTACTTCGAAGGTCACGCCCTCGAACCAGAATCCGGCGCGGACGACGTGCTCCGCCGCCCGTCGCTCGGTCAGCAACACGGGTCATTTCCGTTCGCGCCGCCACTCGACGGCCACCTGACGGTCAGGCCCAGCCGAGCTGCTGCAGGCTGATGGTGTCGTTCCAGATCTTGGTCATGTGGCGAATCTTGTCGCCATCGAACACCATCACGCAGACGTAGTCGGCCTCTACCTGTTTCCCGGTAGGGGGCATTGGCCCGCCATCGGCCGAGTGAGTGCCGCGGAAGACGGCGAATGCCGTAACGCTGTTCCGCTCCTCGTCCACCGCGAACGCCTTCAGCTCATATTTGCCGTCGGGCACCGGCACCAGCAGGCCCTTCATCCATTCGGTATAGCCCTCGAGGCTGTTCACGTCGGCGAGTGCTCCAGCCTGGGCCGAGAACGACGCGTCCTGGTGGCAGTACTGCTGACAGCCGCTCCAGCCGGCTCCGGTCTCACATGCCTCAAAGAACTGTTCCGCAGTCTGTCTGATCGACCTCATCCGTAGGTTCCTCCGTGTGGTAGTTAACCCCGGTTAGCGCAGCTCGTGGAGTGGGAGTTCCACCACACGGATGCGGGGGCTCCCTATATGCGAGCCGCTGGCACTGACGTCGTCAACGGCATACAGCATGCCATCACCAACGCCGATTATGGCACCTGGTACCGGGATATCCATCCGTTTCGCCACCCCGTCCCATCCGTAGGTGCTCACGTGCACCCGCTTCGGAATCGGGCCACCGGGCTCCCGATCCTCGAGCGCGCTGCTTCGATGCTCGACCGCGAACCCGCCGGCAAAGGCGAACACCCCGTCGAGCGTCGCGTTGGCCCTGGTCCATTCCACGAAGTCAGCGCCCGACATGCCTGGCACCACGGGCGTTCCGTCTAGCAGCAGCTGTGGTGACGCGACTGACACCTGGCTGAGCAGGCTGTCTCCGGCGCAGACGCCCACGTCGGTGCTCAACGGGAGGGCCGCGACTCGATTTCCGCCTTCCGCTCCTTGGCGTCCGTGTGCCCACACTTGACTGCACCAGAACCCCTCCGGACAGCTGAGCGCGTAGGCCGGCAATGCCGGCTCGGTCGCGCCCGTGTCCAGCGAGAGCCGCAGCGCGAGCGACCCTGGTAGAAGGCGTCGGGGCTGGTCTGAGAGGGTTCCCACAGTCCGCCAATCATGAGCACGTCGGGCTCGGTCCAGACAGCGGCCCTCGGCACGAAGGCGGGAGGCAGCGGAAACTCAGCTCGCCGGTTACCGCTCTCCAGGTCGAGCTGTCTGACCAGACGGGCGTTCCCATCCGCGTTCACGCTTACAACGTAGAGGGACGAGGTGGCGCAAACGGTCGCCAGGCTCAGGACCGGTCCCACGTCGAAGGCGGGGAGCAGCTGCCGCGTCGCGACATCGTAGCGGTAGATAACGTGCTCTCTGGCGTCACCCAGCAGCAGTGTGTCCCCGCATCGCGCGGCGGCGGTGATGAAGCCGAAACCCTCGGCGTGCTCGATCTCCCAGGCACCACCGCTTGCGCTGGCTGGGCCGCAGAGGTACCGGTGGTGGCAACCACGATCGCGGGGATCAGCAGGCGCGAGAGAGCGTTCACGACCCTCATCTTGGCATGTCCTCCCGCCAGTGCTGGCGCGTATTGCTGCCTAGCGACCACCCCGCGCGACCGTCACCCGACAGAGGACCGTATTATCGGTCTGCAGGTCAGGGGCCCAAATCAGCTCAGCCCGGCTGTCCCAGACGATCCCGTCATAACCCTGCTTCGGGTCGACGTCCCGTGCGCTGTGGGTCGTCGCGTCGTTCCACGTGCTGTCGTCGAAAGACGACTGCTTCCACCCCGGCCGTTCGCCTGTGGTCTCGAAACCGCACGGGCCCTCGCCAGGTACCGGAGCGTCTTCGTCTTCGCAGGCAGTATCGAGCGGCGTTCGATGTATCACCGAGCAGAGAGTTGTTGCGCAAACTCTGCCCACATCGGGGTCATTGCGACCGGTACTCGCACGACCCGTACCAGGATTATGGCCAGGCCACCCCACAGATAGACAGGGTGGAACTGTCCGTGCCTCTGACGGTCCGCGACGGCGACCGCGATCACCAGTCCGCTCGATACCGCGAAGATCAGCGGGACGTTCGGACCACCGAGGAGACCGATGGAGATCCGCGCCAGGGCGGGCGTGCCGCCGACCAGCGCCGCCAGCATCAGCCATCTTCGATGGTGGCTGGGGTTCGAACGCCGCACCATGGCCGCGCCGAAGAAGGCGGTGAACATCAGAATCTGCGACAGGGGAATGATGGACTGGACCGACTCGAAACCGCCGGTGATGAGGTCGGCGCTCCGGGCCAACGCCGAGATGGCGAGGAACGACGACACGCCGATCAGCACGGCGGTGTAGGCGCCGATCACCGCGCCGAGCGTCTCGTGCAGCGCTTTCCGACCGCCCGAGATGAGAAGTGCCTGTCCGAGCAGCAGTCCGAACCAGCCGAACCACAGCGCAGCGTGGACATGGATGAGCGGCGGAAACTCGAAGCCGGAGAACAGCGCTCCCCAGTAGGTGAACGAGAAGCCGAAGAGGACCACGCCCAGTGCGACGCTCGAGATCACCAGGAACGGGCTTGGCCGGTTGGCGGTCACGGGTCGAGCCGAACCTGATCGCCACGCCTGATCGCCCCGGTGCGGACGGTGGTGGCATAGATGCCGGCGTGGTTATCGTTGAGCTGGGTGGTGGCCCGCATGACGCGAGCGTCGTGCTCACCCGAGTCGGGGTCGAGGTTGATCATCATGCAGCGCAGGTCGCGAAGCGTCACGCTCAGCGCGAGCGGCGCCGGATCGTCGCCAAAGATCAAGCGGCCTCCTACCCAGGCGTCTTCGGGGAACGGGGTGTCGATGTCGGTGTCGATGATCAGGTTTGCCCTGAAGCGCCGCCTCGCGGCCGATGGCCTCGACCGTAGACGCGGCAATCACCGAGACCGTCCCCTCGTCGAAGACGCCGTGCTTCAGCTGCATCAGCTCCAGCGGCTCACCGGCCTGGGTAGAGAGATGCGCGTTCAACACCTCGCTGCCCAGCTCCAGTTCAACGTCTGCCGGGCCTCATACGTGCGTCGGCAGCGCCTCGCCGCTCGTCTCGTCCCGTCCCCACGGCTGGTAACGGAGGAACTCCGGGTGACGGCTGGCCGACAACCACGGGAAGCCGCCGCGGGCCTCCTGTCGCTTGAAGGCGAAGCGGCGGTCGCCGGCGAGCCCGTGCCAGCCCAGAACGCTGGCGTCCAGCGATTCACCAGCCATCGACTTGATCGGGTAGCGAACGATCTCGGCAACTCAGCCAATTGCGGCGCCAGCTATGCGGTCAGCTCCTCGAGGATGAAGTAGAGGTCGGCTCGGGCGGCTCGACCGACCGGCGATAGACCAGCACCGGCTGCTGGACGCCTTGGGCCAGATTGGGGAACTCGGCGTGGCCTGACCACTCCGGATCGCGGACGAAGCCGCACTTCTCCAGTACCTGCCGGGACGCCTGATGACGGAAAGAAAGCCCTCGGTGTCGGCCACCGTCATGTGTCAAGGCCACCCGAGGTATCGGGTGACATCGGCGTCGCTCGCATATCGCTCGAAGATGGCGGGCGCATCCTCGGACGTCGGCTCCGAGAGCCGCAGTCGCGCGGTGTCGAGGCGAGATGGTGCAGGTGACAGCACGGCGAGGACAGGCGTGGGGACTTGGTCGTCTAGTCGGCTTCTGCCGTCACGGGGTCGATCATCCGCTTGACGGCCGTGACGGCCGTGTCCGGGAAGCCGCTACGCTGGGCGTGCTCCGCGATCAGTTCCTCGTTGTCGGCGATGTAGATACAGAAGGTCTTGTCGCCGGCCACGTAGGAGTGCTCCCACTGAATGTTCTTCTGCTCGGCCTTCATGGCGGCGAGCACGCTGTTTGACTTCTGCGCGGCCTCTCGAAGTGCTTCGCGGTCGGCCGAGCCAATATCAGGAATTGCGCGTTCGATGACGTATCGCGGCATTGCCGTAACCTCCTTGGTTTGCGTCGTCTGAGCCGTTGCCGTCGTGGGCAGGCCGACTCCGGGTCAGGAAGAAGGCGGTGCCTACCTGGACTATCGCGAGGTTGACGACCATCCCGACGACGGCGCCCACGTTTCGCAGCACGGTGGCCTCCCCGGGTGAGGTAGCGTGCGGCGATCTTACTTGAAGGTGTCAGCCAGACCTCGTGGCCTCCAACCAGACTGCGTCCATGTCCATCCCTTCGACTGGGCGACATCCGAGCGGTCTACCGAGAAGCCCGAGACGGTGACCAGGTCAACGATCTCGTGCTCGGTATACCTGAGAGCTTTCAGGTCGGAGAAGCTGCCGTAGTCGATCGCGTCCCGGCCTTCCCAGGCGGTGACGATCAGCTGCCCTCCAGGAGCGAGCGCGCGGTGCCAGGTGGTCAACGACCGTGAGGCGTCGACCGTGTCAACGTGATGGAGGGCGAACAGGCTGAGCACGGCCGCCGCGGTCGCGTCTGGGACGGTAATCAGCGTGCGCATGTCATCGGTGCGGATCTTGGCCGCGGTACCGAGTCTGGCCTGGGCCAGGCGGGCCATCTTGTCAGAAAGGTCATCCGGCTTGGGAACATGGTAGCCCGCCTATGACACCAGGCGAGGGACCCGACCGAGGACGACAGGAAATGCGACCGGTCAGTCGTGGTCGAAGTCGACCCGCGCCACGTTCGGCCACGGCACGTACTCGGATGCAGCGGAGTCGGAGAAGATCAGCATGCCGCCGTTCCACTCGGCGAGGTCGCCGGCCTGTTCGAGTCGGAGCGCTTCGCCGTTGCTCAGGCGAACATCGGCGGGCACGAACTCCTCGGATTGCGGATCCGGGACCACGATGGACGAGACCAACCCGAAGGGGATCGTGTAGTCGACTCCATCCGACGGCGCGTCGAGCGTATCGGTGGTTTCGGCCTCGTCGAGATCGAAGACGAGGCGGCCCGTCACCCGGCGGTTGTCCCGGGTGACCACCGTGCCCGAGAGCGGGCGGCCAGGCGGGAAGTCGTTGTAGGACGGGGCCTGGCCATCACCATGGAAGTCGACCCGCTCGACGGCGCTCCAGGACACCAGCACCCGTCCGTAGCGGGCGTCGTCGACATACAGACCGCGGTGGTCTCGGTTGCGCTTGGCCGTGCTGTGGAGCTCAGTGGTGCGTCCGTCGACGAACGCGATTGAGATGCTGTCGGGTGTCCGGGGTGTGATCGATTGGATTGAGTCGAAACGGACGCGGAGCTCACCCGCGTCGGTAGGTCGAACGAGCTCGTCACTGGATAGAGACTGCTCGCGATTCCACTGCAACAGCCCCGTGAAGTCGCCTGTGGATGTCCTGACCGTCCCGAAGAGTGGATCGGCACTCGGTTGCGCGGTCGGCGCGGGCAGGAACTCGATCGCGCGTATCTGCCACTCGTCGATGACGGCGGTCTCGCCCGTCGCGTCAAACACTCGCACGCCATCGGCCAGATCGTCGGCCTCGAACCGGTTCAGCGCGACGACATCACCACTCTTACGCGTGACGTGTACCGTGCGCAGGCTCGTTTCGATCCTCGCGATGTCGCCGAAACGGGTCATGAACGGCCGCTCGAGCGACCGCGCCGACCTCCAGCTCAACAACTCGAACCCGAATGCCCCGACCGAGGTGTGCTCGGCAGGGCGTTCCTCTTCCGGCGCATGCTCCGCCCAGTGGTTCTCTGTCTTGCGCCCGTTGTAGTAGTGCGACCAGAGCGCCTCTTCTCCGTTCCCCCAGCGAAGCCGTCCTTCATGGACCGAGCCGTCCAGGGTGGTAATCCGCCCATAAAGGAATCCCTCGTACGGCGCGTTGGTCTGGCCGAGACCGGGTCCAGACCAAACGAGCAGTGCGACGGCGACGGCGGAGCATTGTGCGAACCAGCGGGTCATGCGTATCCTCCCGCGACACTGCGATTCACAATGCTTTGCGTCAAAAAGTACTGTAACTGACCACTCATGGCTCAGTCTCCATACCCGGGGGGAGGGGTGAAACCGCCGATCTCGTCAGCCATGAGTCTGGCGAACTCGATGGTGGTGTTGTCGTGGTAGGCGGGCCCGATGGCCTGAAGACCGATCGGCAATCCATCGGTCGAGGGGCCGGTGGGGAAGACCGTGCTAGGGAGGTAGCCCAGCGTCGCGAGGCCTGCCCAGAACGACTGGCCGAAAGCAGGTGCCGCGACGCCGTCTACCGCCAGCGTGCGTTCGGCGCGGGCTCTCTGGTCATGGGGGAACGCCGTAGTCGCCATGATGGGACACAGCACAAGGTCCCAGTTGCTGAAGAAACGTCGCCAAGCCAGGCGGATATGCGTCCGTTCGTTGTTTGACTCCAGCCAGTCGCGATGATGGAGCACGGCAGCCTGGGCGCTGATGGCGGGCCAGCTATCGTCTGAGCGGTCGAATTGCCCGGCCAGGCGGCGAGCCTGGGCGAACTGCTCGTCCCCGACGTTCGCCCCCGTTACCGAACCGAGCAGCTTCGTGTAGGTGGCGTGGTGGTGGGACGGCGAGAAGTCGGGTCGGACCGAATCAGACACGGTTGCCCCCAGACGTCCGAGCATGTCCGCAAGCTGTTGGATACGGCCGCTAATCTCGTTTGAAGGAGGAGACAGTTCGTGGGTTGGCCAGACGGCCACACGCAGGTCGCTGAGGCGTCTGGCGCGCGGCGGAGGGAGCTCCAGGCGCCAGCCGGGGGCATCCAGCGCGTCCGGTCCTGTCACGATGCCCATGGCCAGGCTGAGGTCCTCCGCGCAACGAGCCATCGGGCCCACCACGGCCAGATCGGTCTGGGACACGCGGCCAGGCAGAGCCTGTCCCCGGCGCGACACGATGCCCCATGTGGGCTTGTGACCGTAGACACCGCAGTAGTGAGCAGGGTTACGGATCGAGCCTCCGATGTCCGAGCCGCTCTCGAGCGCGCACAATCCGGCCGCCAGCGCGGCCGCCGAGCCGCCGGATGAGCCGCCCGGCGTGCGCGTTAGATCCCACGGATTGCTGGTCGTGCCATAGATGTCGTTGTAGCTCTGGTAGTCGCCGAGCGCGATCGGCACGTTGGTCTTGCCCAGAAAGTGCGCGCCTGCCTGCTTGAAGCGCGTCACGACATCCGCGTCGACCGACGCGATGTTGTCGGCGAACCGCGGGAAGCCCCAGGTGGTCGGGAGCCCTGCCAGGTCGTACGACTCCTTGATGGTCATCGGGACCCCGTGCAGCGGGCCCACCTCGACGCTCCTTCCAAGGGCGGCGTCGGCGGATCTGGCGGCATCCATCGCACGCTCGAAGTCCCGCGCCACCACCGCGTTGATCTCTCGGTCGAACCGCTCGATCCGACCGATGAAGTAGCGGGTCAGCTCCTCGGCGCTGATCTCTTTCGTTCGGATCAGGCCAGCGAGCTCGGTGGCGGTCCGATGGGCGAACGGAGTCGAGGTCTGGCTCTGAGCCAGTGTCCGGGTGTCGCTGATGGCGGCCACGCCGGCCAGGGCGCTGGCTTGGGAAAGAAAGGTCCTGCGAGATACGTGTGACAACGGCGACGCCTCCACCTGACAGCTTACCCGGATGGCGAGTTGGTGGGGCGTGCTCACTCGGACCGCGGGTGGAGCCGGTACACGAAACGGTCGGCCGGGAACCCCTCGAGCTCGCCGGGCCTCCCGACCAGGACGGCCTGGAGGGGATAGATCTGATCGCCGAATCTCACGCGAACCCTGGGGTCGACCCGGATGTGGTCGAACCAGGCACGTCCCTCAGCGGGGTCGATGAACAGCTCACCGTTCCGGACGACGTAGTTCAGCTCGACCGAATAGGGATCGTCCGGTCGCGTCTCGAGGTCGAGGTTCTGGTCGGTCACGAACGACCAGTCGGTGACCGGGTCCTCGATGAGGGTCCCCGACAGTGCGACACCCGGGATCGCGTAGAACGGTCCGCCGCGGGTGAGGGTGAGCGCCAGCAGGAGCGCGACACTGATGGCGAGCCCTGCCCCGGCCGCCTTGAGTACCGTGGTGAGCTGCGCCTCGGTCGGCGCCTTCATTCCGCCACGGCGTACGGGCCTGGAGTCGGGTCGATTGACACCTCCCCGCCCACATCGCCGTCACGTACCGCCCATGGTACGAAGCTGCTGTTCAGGTCGGCGTCGGTCTGCTCGCCGGTGCCGAAGTCGAGGGCCCACGCCACGCCCGCTTCTGGGTTGCCTCGTCGCGACCAGTACGGATGGCTCTGCACGTTGCGAAACGGTCCAGGATTGTCGGCCGAGATGCCATCTTTCGAGACGAGGTTCCCCATCTCACTGTTGGTGCAGTTGAGGCCCCGGCAGGTTTCATCAAAGGTCAGAGGAAGCCGCCAGTCGGAGAACCCGGCAATACGCAGGCCGCTGGCCCATCGGCTCGCCTCTTCCCACGTCATTACCCCGTCCTCGTCCGCGCCCGAGCTCTTGGCCCAGTTCGCGTCGCCGAGCCACGTGATCCGCTGGGTCGTGTCATAGATGAGCGTCACACCGTCGTAGGTACCCCGGTCGATCAGCTCGGCTCGCGTCTCGGTTGTAAGTCCCAGACTCAGGCCCACCGCCCCAAGAAGTGTGACCCACCCGTGTGTTCGCCTCATCGTGCTCTCCCGTCCGCCCGATTTCCTGCCATTCTCTTTCTGTATTGTCTCCCGAGCGGCGGGGTCACGTAACGGTGGTTGTTTGCCCAGGTCTGACCATGGGTACGAATGTGGGAGACGAGCCCGTCTAAAGCGTGCCAGCGACCTTGAAACCGTAGCGTCGATCCAGGCTCGCGTTACGGGGACTCGACGGTTCCACCAAGGTCGGGACCTACAGGTTGCGACACATCCAGACGCTGGGAATCTCGACCGAGAAGCCGGCCTTCTGGTAGGCGCGTCGCGCTGGAGCGTGGCTCGGGTCGCCGCCGGTGGCGACCGTCGCGACCTTCATGCCTGCCTCCGTCATGCGGTCTACGGCGAAGTCGTACATTCGTGTCCCGATGCCGGCGCCTCCATACGATGGGTCTGCCGCGTTCAAACCGATCTCGGCCACGTAGTCCGCGACGCTCTCGTTCGCATACAGCGCACGCACGTCACTGGCCGGGACCGTCATGAGGACCCCGTAGGTCCGATTGCCGGCATCGCGGACGAGCGTCGCCCGCGCCCCGATGCGCAGGCCGAAGCCGTCGACGTACCCGACCGTGGCTCCGGACGGTCGAATCCCCTTGGACGCGAGCGCCGCCTCGTCCATGAAGAGCCCGTAGAAGAAGACGGCGAGATCTTCAGCTGGCATGGCGGTCGACGGACGGGGCGGAGCCTGGCGTGCGGTCCACGGTTTGCAGGGTCAGGCAGGTGTAGCCGTAGTCGTCGCCATGCGCTTCGTACATCTCTCGCTCCCGCCGAGCCGTGGTGTAGATCTCGAGCTCGCCCCGCTTCGCGATCGCCTCACGCAGCGGCACCTCCAGTCCGGCATAGTACGCGCGCCAGTCGCTCGCCGGCAGCCGGAGTGAGCTGAGGAGCCGGAAGCTGGCTTGCCGCGCCTGCTCGATCCGTGTCGCCTCGTCGCGCATGTCGGGATACTCGCGTTCGAAAAACGCGCGCGCTTCCCCGGCCGGATCGGCCGTGAACCAGACCAGCTCGGACACCACCAGGCACCCCCCAGGGCGCAGCAGCGGTCGCCACCGCCTGAGGGCGTTCTCGAAGCCGATGGCGTAGGCGCTGCCTTCCGCCCAGACAAGGTCGAAATCCGATCCGAGCTGGCTGACGTCCGCCATGTCGGCGGCAACCGTCGTGATGTGGTCGATGACTCCATGCTTTCTGGCTCTCCCGCGCAGGGTGTCGAGGAACGGCCGGTGGATGTCGACCGCCCAGCTCACCGGCAGCCGCGGCTCGTCGGCCAGGACGCTCCCCAGCGTCTGCCCGTCGAGATATTCCATGACCAGATACGCGACCCGACCATCCGGAGTGTCGGCGAACCCGAAGTCGGTGACGTCGACGACGTTGGGGTGCCGGAGCCGTCCAGCGGCCTCGGCTTCCCGGCGGAACCGTTCCACGAACTCGGGGCTTTGCGAGAAATGGGGATGGATGACCTTCACCGCCACCGGGCGTTTGGTCCCGACGTGGGTGGCCTTGTAGACGGCACCCATCCCGCCGGCGCCCAGCTTCTCGCCGATCTCATACTTGCCATCGAGAAGACCGGCCGCGCGCAGGTTGTCTTCTGGGGAACTGCCGACCGCCGGAGTGGGCACCGCGTCGGGAGGCGGCGACAGCGGGGTCATCGGGTCGATTCTACCGGCTCCAGCGTTGCGAGTCGGCCGGCAGGCGGATGCTCGCTAGGCCAGTTCGGGCGCCTTGGAGGGGCCGGACGCCAGGGTCACCGAGACGCAGACCCCCACGTTGACCAGCAATGCCACGATGCCCGCGTGGATATTCCATGGCTCTGGCTGACCCGCGGCCAGTAGGCCGGTATAGACCGTCGTCCCGGCCACCATGCCGGCGAGAGCGGCCCGTGTGGTGAGCCGCGCCCATCCCACTCCCAGGATGAAGAGAGGCGCCACCTGCGCGAGGATCTCCATCTTCAGCTCGGTCAGCCCCCACAGGGTGATGCGCGGGTTGAGCGCGATCGTCACCAGTCCGCCCACCAGGACCCAGGACACCCGCTTGCCTGTCCGGGTCAGACGCGTTTCGTCGGCGTGTCGCAAGAGCGTCGTGCCTAGCACGTCCTTGGCCAGGATCGACGAGAGGCTGAGCAGCACCGAGTCGGCGGTCGACATGATGGCGCTGACCACGGCCACAATTACCACCAGGCTCAGGCCGTAGAGCAGCGGTTCGCTCTGCCCCCACTGGGCCAGCAGCATCGGTAGCACCTGATCCGCCTCGATCGGTCCGTCGGTGGCCAGGTCCCGGATGGCGATAACTCCCACCAGGAACACCACACCAGTAGTGACCATCGGCAGGAACACCATGATGCCGAACGACCGGCGGAGCGCGGCGCTGTCCCGTGCGGCGAAGATGCGCTGGATGGCGTGGGGATACACCGACCCGGACAGGCCGATGAGCAGGAGCGTGCTGATCCAGTTCCGCGAGACGTCCCAGCTGGGCACGGCAACTTTCTCGGGGGAGTGTACGGCGATCCAGGTGGTCACTTCTCCCAGGTGCGTCGGCGAAGGGGCCACGGCGAGCAGCAGTCCGGTCAGCCCCATGACCAGCATCAGCCCCTGCACCGAGTCGGTCCAGGCCACCGCGCGCATGCCACCAACCGTTTCGTAGACGAGCACCACGAGCGTGAGCAGTACCACCCCGACCCAGTAGGGGACCGCGCCGCCTGACAGCCCCGCGGTGATGTGCCCCATGGCCATCAGCTGCGCCAGGAGGTAGTTGGCGATGGCGGCCACCATCAGCACGTTGGCCAGCAGCGTCAGCGTGGGTGAGTTGAAGCGATGTGTGAACCAGTCACCCGGCGTGACGAACCGGTGTCGGCGCGCGACGTGATGCAGGTAGGGAGCGAACAGGAGATAGGCGACGATGATCGCCATCATGAAGCCGACGCTCATCACCCACGAGAAGCCCAGACGATACGCTTCGCCTGGATAGCCGATGAGGGTGTTGCCGCTGTACTGCGTGGCGTACAGGGTGAGCAACAGTACAGGCCCCGACAGCTGTCGACCTGCCAGGTAGAAGTCGGAGAGGGAGTCGCTGGCCCGGTGCCGGCGGGCGGCGTAGCCCACCACCAGGATGGCGGCGAGATACAGGCCAACCGCCAGCACGGGGCCGGTCCCGAGCCCGTCGGTCATGGCTCGGGCTCCTGCTCCGGCCACATGCGGTGGACGACATAGGCGGTGAAGACCGCGACGCCGAAGGTGGCGGCCAGCGATACCACGACCCAGTGGGGCAGACCGAACCACAGCTGAAGCGGCGCATCGGCGGGCCAGTACCAGGGTACCGACAGACCGAACAGCAGGATGTAGACAAGCCAGATCCAGCGGGGGAAATGACGGGCTGGTCGGGGCGCCGCGTCAGGTTCGAGTGGGGCCTGGTCGGTCATCGGATCGGCGTCCATCGAGGTCGGCCGCGTCGGTTGCGGTCAACTATCATAGGCGCCGAGACGCACACGGGGACCAAAGGAGCTGGCTATGAGGGGTATGGCGGTACTCGGGATTCTGATGGCGGTCGCGATCGCCGCGCCGTCGGGCGCTCAGACCACCGCGCTCGAAGGAGTGATCGACTTCCACGTGCACGCTGGCCCCGACTCGCGGCCCCGTTCGGTCAGCGACATCGAGATCGCCCGCATCGCCAAGCGCTCGGGGATGCGCGGCTTCGTGCTCAAGAACCACTTCACCCAGACGGCTGACCGCGCCTGGATTGCCATGCAGGAGGTGCCCGGTATCGAGATCTTCGGTGGCGTGGCCCTGAACCATGCCGTGGGTGGGCTCAACCCCGAGGCCATCCGACAGATGGTCGACTTCTCGGGCGGTCGCGGAAGGGTCGTGTGGCTCCCTACCTTCGATGCCGAGTTCTGGATGACGCGAGCCGGCGACCCGGGCGAGTTCATCTCTGTGTCCCGCAACGGTCAACTGGTGCCCGAACTCGGTGAGATCTTCGACCTGGTGGCCGAGCACGACCTCGTTCTGGCTCTCGGGCACTCTTCGCCCGAGGAGGTCATCATGATGATCCCCGAGGCCAAGCGGCGCGGCGTCGAGCAGATCCTGGTCACCCACGGCCTGGGCCAGAGCCCGACCGACGGTCAGGTGGCCGAGATGGTGGCCGAGGGCGCCATCATCGAGTTGGTCTGGATGTCGGCCATGGACAGCCCGGCCACCTTCAGTGGTTACGTCGAGGCCATCCAACGCCACGGCGCCGCTGGCTTCCTGCTCTCCTCCGACCTCGGTCAGGCCGGCAACCCGCTGCACCCAGACGGCTTGATCGCCTTCATGGACGCTCTCGGTGAGGCCGGCATCAGCGACGAGGACATCGATCTGATGATCAGGAAGAACCCCGCGAAGCTGCTCGGGATCGAATAGGCGGCTTCGCCGGATCTGGCTACAGGCTTCAGGCTACGGGCTTCAGGCGCTCGGAAGAGCCACGGGAAGACTGTCCTTCCAGAGTGAAGACCTACAGCAAACGACGATGGCTGGGATGGGGCCGGATGCATCGTCATTGTCCGGATCCTTGGAGCGCCTGAAGCCCGAAGCCCGTAGCCCGAAGCCGGGGCGCAGAAGTACTCCATGCGCCCCTAGTGCACTTCATACGAACTCCCCGATGCCCTCGGATCGGCGTCGAGGAGTCGCTCTCGGGCGAGCCGCTCGGCTTCGCGGCGCCTGGTTTCGGCAAGTTCGGCTTCGATTCGTTCCTCTTCTTCCCACGCGGCTCGCCGTGCGGCGCGGCGGCGGCGGTGGACGACGATCGCGAGCACCGCGAGTGATGTGATCCCCATCCACAGGAACGATGGACCGGTCAGGAACGGGATCCAGCGGCTCCATTGTTGCTGTGTCCGCCAGAAGCGGGCCACGACCCAGTTGAGTGGCGCGCCGGTGGCCGTGCGGAAGGCGGAATCGAAGGTGGCGCCCGCGGCGACCTGGTCGAGAATGCGGCCGGGCGCATCGTTCCCGTATGCGCGGATCAGCTCGCGGACCAGCGCACCACTGACCGCGTAGGCGCGCTGGCTGGCGCCCCGCCCCTGACCGAAGAGCGCCTCCAGCTGATCGAGGTCCAGCGCCCCGTCCCACACCAGGGTCCACGCCAGGCGTGAGCGGTCGCTCAGCCCGGCCGGGCGCTCGGCCGCTATCGCCAGCCCTTCGTTGAACCAGCGCGGCACCGGCCGCCCGCCCGCCGCGCGGGCGAACAGGACGTGGGCTACCTCGTGCTGCAGCAGCGTATCGAGGCCGTCGGTGGGGTACCCCCGCGCCCGGTCGGGGAACATCACCACCAGGCTGCGGCTGCCGTCCGCGAAGCCCGCGATCCAGCGGGGCGTGTTCTCGGCCAGCTCCGCTTCCTCATCGATCAGCAGCACATTGATCGGGGGCCCGGGATGGGTCATCCCGGCGAGGGTCATCGCTGTCCCCAGCGATTCGAGTGAAAGCGCACGCAGCTGGTTGGCTACCCCCTCGAGCGAGGCGGAGGCGTCGACGTTCAATGTGGGCAGTACCGCCTGCGCTGCCGCCGAGGCTGCCCAGAGCAGGGTCACCACGGCCACCGCCAGTGCTCGCGCCGGGCGGGCAGCCATTGCCACTTCCTGGATCAGACGACGAGGGCGGGAACTTCCATCTCGCCGCGGCGGAACGCGGAGAGGAACGCGTCGACCACTTTGGGGTCGAACTCGGTGCCCGAACCCTTGGCCAGGATCTCGCGCACCTCGAAGGGGGACATCGCCTTCCGGTAGGGCCGGTCACTGGTGAGCGAGTCGAAGACGTCGGCCACCGAGATGATGCGGGCCTCGAGCGGAATCTCCTCTCCGTGGGTGAGGTGGTAGCCGGAACCGTCGTACTTGTCGTGGTGCGACAGGATGATCGGGAGAATCCGCTTCAGCGACCCGCCCACCGGCTCGAGCATCGCCACGCCTTTCTCGAAGTGGAGTTGCATCTCCTTGAACTCGTCCTCGGTCAGGCGCGCCGCCTTGTAAAGGATGTTCCGGAGGATGCCGTCGTAGGTTTCGCGGAGCTCCTTCAGCTGCGAGTCCTTGTGCTCGTAGAGCGTCCCCATTAGGTAGCCGGTGATGATGAGGGTGCCGCCCCACACGGTGATGTCCACCCAGCGCTCGCCAGGGATCAGCGAACTCGAGTCGGCCAGCAGCTCGGGGTTGATCTGGGTCAGCAAGATGACCAGCAGCACGCTGGCCAGCGCCGTCAACGTGGCGTGCCGGCGGCCATATATGTAGGCGGAGGCCACGGTCGGCAGCGTGTAGAACGCGAGCACCATACGCTGTCCGCTCACGATGAAGTTCAAGAGCGCCGCGATGGCGAACAGCGAGAGAAGTAGCCACAGCTCCTTGTTGAATTTTTCGAGCTGCGAGCTGAGCGAGTTATCTGACATGGCCGGACGCGGATCGGGACAGCCGCCATTCTAACCATTGGAGCTGAGCGGCGTCATCTTGCAAACCCCCAGGCCGCCGCTTATGATCCGGGTGCCGCGTGGCGGTCATCCGCGGCAGGGTCTTGGGACTCCTCCCTGGCGGCCCAGAGCGTCCATGAAACAAGCATTTGGCCTGTGGCAATCGTCGGTCGGGAAGAAGGTGTCCATGGCGGTCAGCGGCATCATGCTGCTGGGCTTCGTCGTGGCGCACATGGTCGGCAATCTGAAGGTGTACTCGGGCCAGGCGGAGTACGACGCCTACGCCGAGTTCCTCCGTGAGGTCGGCAGCCCCATGTTCGGGCACGGCGAGCTGCTCTGGATCATGCGGCTCGGGTTGATCGCCGCCGTTGGCGTGCACATCCTGGCCGCGGTGCAGCTCACCCAGATGAGCCGAGCGGCACGGTCGGTCGGCTATCAGAAGCCCCACGACGTGTCGCTGTCCTACGCGTCGCGCACGATGCGTTGGGGTGGGGTCATCGTGGTGGCGTTCGTCGTGTACCACCTCCTGCATCTCACCTTCGGCACCGTGCACTCGGAGTTCGAGGCTGGAGCCGTGTATCAGAACGTGGTGTCGGCATTCTCGCGGTGGCCCGTGGCATTGAGCTACATCATCGCCATGGTGCCGCTGGGGCTGCACATCTACCACGGCACCTGGAGCATGACCCAGACACTCGGGCTCGACGGTCCACGCATGTCGGCGGTTCGCCGTGGAGTGGCCGGGGTCCTGGCCGTGGGTATCACCCTGGGCAACATCTCCATTCCGCTCGCCGTCCTCGCGGGCATCGTCGGCTGAAGAAGGGGCGTCATGAATCTCGATCCGCAAATCCCTGACGGCCCGATTGCAGAAAAGTGGGAGCGTCATCTCTTCGAGATGAAGCTCGTCAATCCGGCCAATAAACGGAAGTTCAACGTGATCGTGGTCGGTTCGGGGCTGGCGGGTGCGTCGGCCGCGGCCACCATGGGCGAGCTGGGCTACAACGTCAAGTGCTTCAGCTTCCACGACAGCCCGCGTCGGGCCCACAGCATCGCCGCGCAAGGCGGTATCAACGCCGCCAAGAACTACCAGAACGATGGCGACAGCGTGCACCGGCTCTTCTACGACACGGTGAAGGGTGGCGACTTCCGGGCTCGGGAAGCCAACATCTACCGGCTGGCACAGGTGTCGGTGGACATCATCGACCAGTGTGTGGCGCAGGGCGTGCCGTTCGCGCGCGAGTATGGCGGTGGATTGGCCAACCGGTCGTTCGGTGGGGCCCAGGTGTCGCGCACGTTCTACGCGCGCGGGCAGACCGGACAGCAGCTGCTGATTGGTGCCTATCAAGCGTTGTCTCGCCAGATAGCCACTGGCAAGGTCGCCATGTTCCCGCGTCACGAGATGCTCGATCTGGTCGTGGTTGACGACCGTGCCCGCGGCATCGTGACGCGTCGTCTCGACAATGGCGCGATCGAGGCGCATACCGCCGACGCGGTGGTGCTCGCTACCGGCGGCTACGTCAACGTCTTCTATCTCTCGACCAACGCGAAGAACTGCAACGTGTCGGCCGGGTGGCGCTGCCATCGGCGAGGCGCCGGATTCGCGAACCCCTGCTACACGCAGATTCACCCGACGTGTATTCCGTCCAGTGGCGACTATCAGTCGAAGCTGACGCTGATGAGCGAGTCACTGCGGAACGATGGCCGCATCTGGGTGCCGAAGAAGGAAGGCGACAACCGAGCGGCCGCCGATATTCCCGAGGACGAGCGCGATTACTACCTGGAGCGGATTTACCCGAGCTTCGGCAATCTCAGTCCGAGAGATATCTCATCGCGTCGCGCCAAGGAGATGGTGGATGCCGGGCGCGGCGTCGGGCCGCTCTCGAATGGCG
>CAJWMX010000011.1 GCA_913043805.1 uncultured Acidobacteriota bacterium
CCGCTGGTAGGTCACCCCGATGTTGAATGTGCCGGCGCCCATCGTCATCGCGCGCTCGGCGAATGAAGGACCGAAGCTGTCGCTGCTTCGGCCAAACGTTTGGGTCGCCGGGTTGAACGAGAAGGTGAAGCCGCCGGCCGAGGATCCGAGCGGGAAGGTCGACAGCTGACTGACCACCGCCTGGTTGAAGTCGGCGGCCGCGTCGCCGCCGATCAGGCCGGGAAGCACATTGATCAGCTGGTTCTCCGCCTCGGGTTCGTCGTCGTCCTGCGCGTGGGTGTACGCCGGCACGCCGAGAAGCGCCGCGACGGTCAACACGGTCAGCCAGGTGGGGTGTCGATGTTTCATGTGTCTCGCGTCCTCGCACAACGGCGGCCGGCGCCGCCGGCAGTATAATCCTGCCCTGCGTCATCCATCAGCTTAGACAGTCCAAGGAACAGTTTGATGACACTTATCTCTCGCTTTCTTTGTGCGACCCTCGGTCTTTCCCTGCTCCTGGCGCCGGGCCTGGCCTCCGCCGACGTGCTGTCGGTGGACATTGCCGAGCGCGTGCGGGTGGAGGACACCGGCTTCGGCGAGACGGGCGCCTACGAGCAGATCGTCGGCACCATCACCTTCGGGATCGACCCGGACGACCCTCGGAATGCGGTCATCGTGAACCTCGACCGCGCGCCGCGTAACGCCCAGGGACTGGTCGAAGCCACCGGCGACCTGCTGATTCTGGCGCCAGCCGATGCGTCGCGAGGAAATGGCATCGCGTTGGTCGACATCGCCAACCGTGGACGACTGACCGCGCTCGGCTTCAACCGTGGCGGCCGAGGACCGTATGGCGACGGGTTCCTCATGCGCGAGGGCTATACGGTGGTCTGGGTCGGGTGGGAGTTCGACGTGCCGGGCGATCGGCCGATCAAATTGACGGTGCCGGAGGTCGAGGGCCAGCCTGTCGGCGGGCTGGGGTTCGCCACCGTGCGCGACACCGCATCCTGGATCAAGTACGACGCCCAGTCGGTGGTCAGCGCTGACCACCTGCTGACGTTTGGCTCGTCTCAGAGCGGCCGCTACCTCCGTACGTTCCTCTATCTCGGATTCAACACCGACACCGAGGGACGTCAGGTCTTCGACGGCATGATTCCGCACATCGCCGGGGCGTCGCGTCTCGACCTGAACCAGCCCGGAGCGACACCGATCTCGCTCGGCATGTACGACGCCACCTCGTTCCCGTTCGCCGACGCGACGATGCGCGATCCCCTCACCGGCGTCACCGACGGTACGTTGGGGAATGACCGGAGCCGGGGGAACCAGCCGCTGATTCTGTATACGAACACCGGCAACGAGTACTGGGGCGGCGGCCGAGTGGCGACGCTCGTGCACTCGACGCCCGACGGGACCGAGGACATCGAGCTGCAGGACAACGTGCGGTTCTACTTCTTCGCCGGCACCCAGCACGGGCCCGGAGCCTTCCCGCCATCGCAGGCGCGTAGCAGCCAGGAGATGGGAAATCCGACTGATTACTGGTGGAACATGCGCGCGCTGCTGACGTCGCTCCGCGCCTGGGTGGTCGACGACGTCGCGCCGCCGCCCAGCAGCCATCCCCGGTTCGCGGACGGCAATCTCGTGGCGCCCCGAAACGTCGCGTTCCCCGCGATCCCGGACGTCCGGTCGCCAGCCGACCGGACCGGCGGCGAGCGGGTTGCGAATCCCTGGCTGGCGGACGGGGCCGAGGCGGGCGCCGAGTTGCCGATGTTGATTCCACAGGTGAACGAGGACGGCAACGAGGTGTCGGGCATCCTGCACCCCGAGGTCGCCGTGCCGTTGGCTACCTACACCGGCTGGAACTTCACCAACCCCGATGCGGGCGACCCGAACACGCTGGTGTCGCTGGCCGGGTCCTACATCCCCTTCCCGGCCACTCGGGCCGAGCGCGAGCGGACGGGTGATCCGAGGCGTTCGATCGAGGAGCGCTATGACTCGAGAGCCGATTACCTGCGGCGGATCGAAGAGGCCGGCCGCCAGCTGATCCAGGAGCGCTATCTGCTCGAGCCGGACCTCGAGCCGATCCTCGAGCGCGCCGGCGCGCACTGGGACCTGTTGATGAGCAACTGAGTCAGCGACGACTCAGCTCGAAGGTGACGAAGATCTGCTCGGTGCGGGCCGCCGTCCGGGTGTCGACGAATCGGGTCTCGATCTCGACCTCATCTGGACCGAGCAGTCGTAGCGCGATGACGAACTCCTTGGTGAAGCCGAGCGAGGTTATCACCGGGTCGTCGTCGGTGCCATACATGGCTATCTCGTCGCCCTGTCGGGTGCCTCGGGCCGAGACGGCGTAGGTGCCCGAGTCGTCCATGGCGATGACCGTGTAGTCGTCATGCCGGCGGTCGGAGCCGAAGGTGTAGATGGCGTGTCGGATCGGGCCGTCCGACAGCCGGAGTTCGACTGCCAGGAATCGGTCGCCCAGTTGGGTGGCGGCCGATGCTGATCCGACGACCCGACCTTCCAGGCTGACATCCCACGATCCGACCAGCGCGAGCAGCGGCGCATGCTCGGGTCCCGGTGTGCCCGGCGCCGGTTGCTGGGCCGAGACGGCGACGGCCGAGAGCATCGCGACCGCCGTCACCAGACGACAGGTGCGTGGCAGAGTGCCAGCCATGGATCACGACTTCGACTTGGACTTGCTCTTCTTCTTGCTGCTGCTCTTGGATGAGCCCGACTTCTTCGCCTTCTTCTTCTTGCCCGAGTCCGACTTGCTCTTGCCGCATCCGGTCGGGCTGACCGCGTCGGTTCCGATGAACGCCGACTCGGTGAGCATCAGGCCTCGCAGGGTGGCCTCGGCGTCGTCGCACGCGATGCCGGTCTCGCGGCCGCGGAACTGCACGACCAGGTCCGGATACCCGTCCTTGTTGACGTCGCGGATCTTGCCCCGCCGGCGCCTTCGCCGGACCGAATTCGAGCGTGCTGACGTCGATCTCGCTGACGTCAAAACCGGGCTCGCCGAAGATCGCGATGCTGACCGAGCCCCGGGAGCGGACGTTGACCCGGTTCGCACGGTTTTTCGGTTTGATGTCGATGTCGGCGGTGTAGGGCACGAACAGGATGTCGGCCGGGTCCTTCACCGGAAGCCGGGCAATCTCGCCGTAGGTGGTGCTGTCGAGCACCATTACCTTGTTCTCGTCACGCAGCGAGACCCACAGTTGCGTGCCGGCGGTGTTCAGGCGCACCCGCCATGGCCACGCGCCGTCGCCCGGCGACTCGCTGTTGACGATGGGCACCGTTGCCACCACCGCCGGCACCGTCGAGTCGACCACCGCGACTTCGCTGCTCTGGGCCAGGCCGGCAAAGACGCGGAGTCCCGCCGGCGTGACGCCGTTCTCCATCCCACGGGGACCAGCCTCGGCCACGCTCCCGACCGGCAGCGTCGCCACCACCTGATTGAACGTTGGGCTGTCCGGGTTGGAGTCCACCGCGAAGAGCTCTTCGCCGCTGTCCGAGCTGTTGGCGTAGACCGCGGAGCCGTCGGGGAGCGCGGTCACATCCCACGGGCCGAACCCGCTCGTCGAGGCGTTCAGGTTCACTCCGCAGCACTCCGGGGTTTCGACCAGGGTGTTGTCGGCGGTCCGAATGACCGTGATGTTCGGGTTGGAGTCTCTCCAGAAGCTGATGTTGCCCACGTAGGCGAACCGGCCGTCTGGCGTGAAGGCGATACCGTGCGGGGTGTCGATGTAGAACTCGGCGCCGGTCGTGTCCGGTTCAGGGCCGGTGATGGTCTCCACGACCGTGTGGTCGCTCAGCCGGATCACCGAGACGTTGTGGTCGGTCTGGTCCGTTACATACGCGAACTGCCCATCCGGCGTGATGGCCACGTCCATCGGAGCCGATCCGAGCGGAATCGTTGCCACCAGCGACAGGGTCTCGAGCGAGACGACGGCAAGACCGTCGCCGGCCGTCAGCGTCACGTACATGAACCGGCGGTCGGGCGAGAGGGCCAGGTTGGTGGGGAACGCACCCACCTCGATCTCGCCGAGCACCGTGCGCGTCGAGAAGTCGATCACGGTAACGGTCGTGCCCTGCTGCTTGAACTTGCCCCGGTTGACCACCAGCGCCAGTTCCTGCGCCAGTGTCGCGCTTGCCGCGCCCGTGAGCAGCGGCACTGCCGCCAGGCCATAGGTCGCGACGGTGTGCATAATTCGACGATAAGGATCTATTGTGCTTATTATGGTACATATTAAGTCAAAATACCGTCCTTGTTATAGGTTGTGAATGTGACTATATGTGACTATAGATGCCTAATTGGCGGATGTATCGATCGTATGTCGGCCCGTGGCTCTGGTCAAGGTGGGGTAGCGACTACTCGGCGGGCAGTCCGGTCAGACCACCAACCATCTCCCGTCGTCCGCTGTCGTCCGCCCAGAGGATCTGCTCGGCCTGGTGGAGCAGCGCTCGCAGCCCCGTGCGGCGGAGCGCCGATACCGCGACACCCTCCTGATCACGCAGCAGGCGGTCGACCTCGTCCTGCCCGAGCTTGTCGATCTGGTTGAACACCAACAGCTCTGGGGCGTTGATGCCGATCTCCTGCAGCACGCCGCGCACCGCTTCGATTCGTCGCTCACGGTCGGTGGCCGAGGCGTCCACGGCGTGGAGCAGCAGCGACGCGTCGCTCAACTCTTCGAGCGTGGCGCGGAACGCGGTCACCAGGTCGGCCGGCAGGTCTCTGATGAAGCCCACCGTATCGGTGATGATGACCTCGCGCTCCCGTGGAAACCTGAGTCGCCTCGATACCGGATCCAGTGTCGCGAACATCTGGTCGGCGACATGCACGTCGGTGCGGGTCAGCGCCCGGAGCAACGTGCTTTTTCCGGCGTTCGTATAGCCCACGATCGAGAGGACGGGCACGTCGCGGCGCCCCCGTCGCTGCCGGCGGTTCTGCCGCTGACCGCCGAGATTCTTCAGTTCCCGTTCCAGCCGCGTGACCCGGTCGCGGGTCCGCCGCCGGTCGACTTCCAGCCGGGTTTCCCCGGGGCCTCGGCCACCGATACCGCCCGCCAGACGAGAGAGTGACACGTCGGCCCGTTGCGCCAGTCGAGGCAGCAGATACTTCAGCTGGGCCAACTCGACTTGCAACTTGCCGTCTCGGGTCGTGGCGTGCTGCGCGAAGATGTCGAGGATGAGCTGGGTTCGATCGATGACCCGCAGCTCCATGCGCTCGGCCAGGTTGCGCGCCTGTGTCGGGGTCATGTCCTGGTCGACGATCACCAGGTCGATGCCGCTCTGGAACGCCCGGATCACCAGGTCATTCAGTTTTCCGGACCCGACGACCGTCTTCGGATCGACTCGCGGGCGATGCTGGGTGACCACGTCGACGATCTCGACGCCGGCCGACCGAGCCAGCTCGCGCAGCTCCGCGACGTGAATCTCCAACGCTGTCGCGTTGCGTCCCGCGGTGACCGATACCAGGATGGCTTTCTCGCGGCCGCTAACCTCCCGGGCGCCGGTCGCGTGCGAGAGCGCCTCCTCCCGTTCACGAATCCAGAGCTCGAAGTCGAGGTCGATCTTGGATGGGGGACAGCGGTCGAGCAGCTCGATCCCGTCGCCACCCTCGACGGCCGGTGTCACCGCCGCGGTGTGGGCGAGGGTGGGGAGGCCATCGTCACCGACGCCGACACTCACCATCGCGTCGAGGCGAAGGAGGAGCAGGTCGGTGCGGTCGTCCTGGGTGAGTCCCTCACCAGCCAGATGGGTGTGCACGCAGCGGAGCCCGCGTAATCGTCCGCGGCCCGCCCTGAGCCGACCCCAGTCCGGCAGCTGGGTCGACTGGGCATCACCCACCATCACATGCTGGACGTCGCCTCGGCGCCCGACCAACACACCGACCTGCCGGTGGATCTCGTGACTGATCTCGGTGAGCTGGCGCGCGAGTTCCTGAGTCAGCAGCTGGTCGGCCGGGATCCGGCGACGGAACAACCGTTCCAGCTGGCGAACCTGGTTGGCCTTGAGACCGGCCGTGTTACCGAAGACCTGCACGTGGCCCCTAGTTCTCGCTCTCGCGGGCGAACCGCTGGTAGATGGCTCGCGCGTCGTCGAACTGCCCGAACACGTAGGTGCGTTCCCGTTCGGCCCGCCAGCCGGGCCATGCCTCGGCTAGCTCTTGCAGCCGGTCGATCCAGCGTAGCGCGTAGTCGGCGGACGCGGCGTCTCGAATCGGTCGGTCTCCGACCGTGATCCAGACGGGGTTGGTGAAACCCTGGACATAGGAGACGTCCATCGGGAACCGGTCGCCGGTGGCTCCTTCGGCTCGCAAATGGCACCAGCCGCTGTCACGCATCTGGATGCGCGTGCGGAACCGGACCATGCGACCGTCTCCGCCCAGAGGCGCCTCGAACATCGGCTCGCCGTTGCAGACCAGGAAGACATGGTCGAGCGCAGTGACCGACTCCACTTCGGCCTGGACTTCGAGTTGGGCCCCCTCGGCCGGCAGGGCGATCTCGTTACCCGGCATCAGGCCATTGACGGTCAGTTGGAGCAGTGGGCCCGAGGACACGAAGGCGCGGCCGTCGCGCAACCCCTGGAACCATGCATCCATGTCCAGACCAGCGTCGCCGGTGTGGACGTAGGTACGCACCGAGCCCACGAGCTTGGAGCGGTGCAGGTTGCTGATCGAGTCCTCGCCGCCGGTGGCGGTCACCCGCAGTCCGTTGTTCCAGACCGCGTACAGCGGGAAGAAGCCGGCACGCGCCGCGTCGCTCCACTCCACCGCGTCGGTGGTGCCGAGCGCGGCGTCGACGATGAAGCCCTTGCCGCCGCCCAGGGTGCCCTCGAGCGGGTCACGCTCGCCCGGAAAGGCGTGTACATAGCCGACCGTGGCCCCCTGGGCCTTGGCTTTCCGGAACATGTCGGTGTTGCTCGGATACAGGCTCTCAATGGCCGTGCCCTCGTAGCCCATGGTGAACGGCGAGAGCAGATGCTCGCGCATGCCGAACATGAAGACGTGGCCGTAGAACGGCGGCCGATATTCCTGTCCCACGACCACCAGTTGATCCGGTGTAGAGACCGAGTGCGGGCCTCCCCCGGGCTCGAAATACTGGTAGTCGAGGATCCGATTGTCCTTGTTGGCCACCTGCTCGAGGATGAGGTCCTGGTCCTCGGCTTCGGACATCATCATCAGGTTCTTGAGCGTGTTGTGCAGGTTGCCGCCGTAGTTCGAATGTACATGGGTGGAGGCGCTGTACCAGCCCTCGGCCGCCATGTCGCGCAGCGGTTCCAGCGTGACGGTCAGTTCGGTCGTCGCATCCGGCCGGATGTCGGCCGACGTCGTCACCGGGTAGTGTTCGAAGCCCTTGGTGACGGTCAGTTCGACCGTGCCGACCGGAAGCGCCACCTCGAACCGCCCGGCGTGGTGGAAGATGTGGTCGCCCCGGCCGCTCAGACGGGCGTAGGCGTCGGACGGTGCGTAGAACTTTCCGTCGGCTGCCGTCAGGTGCACCCGAGTGCCGGTGGGAGCGGCCTCGCCGGAGAGCGACGTGGCAACCGCCAGCCGTCCCATCGGGCGTCGCCAGCGCCGCTCCGAGATGGCGACCCGACGGAGCTGTCCGCCGTGGGTCTCGAGCAGCGCCAGCTGTGGCAGTCCGCCCTCGTTCTGGATGAAGGCGATCCACTCGTCGTCAGGCGACCAGCGCGGATGAAACGCGTCGTGCTCGAAGAACGTGAGCTTGTAGGGCTCGCCGCCGATGGTCGGCTGCACGTAGAGGTTGTTGAACTGGTCGGCCGCGCCCCGTGTCGACGAATAGATGAACCGGCGCCCGTCGCTGGCCACATCGGGCATCGTGCGGTAGAGCGTCTGCTCCTGGAGCACGGTGACGGCGTTCTCGATGCCCTGTTCCCGTAGTGGCACGCGAAGCACGTTGCCCGAGCCGAGCGCGACGTCCCTGTTCGAGACCAGCAGCAGCTCATCGCCCTCGGGCATCCACGCCGGGGTGATATGCATGTCCCACGGACCGAAGTACAGCCGGTTGCGTCCGAAGTCCCGGTCCTGGGTCAGGAGCATCTCGTCGCCGGCCCAGCCGCCGTTCGCGATGGGGCGCACCGAGACGTTGAAGTAGCCGTTCGGGCGGGTGGAGACGAAGGCGATCCGATCGCCGGATGGCGAGAACACGGGGTCGGCGTAGACGTGCTGGTCGTCGGTCAGCGCCCGTGTCTCTCCGGTGGTCAGGTCCAGCATCTCGAGCTGTACCCGGGCGCCGTCATAGTCGGCCGTGTAGACGATCCACCGCCCGTCCGGGGACCAGTCGGGTGACGAGTGATAGGCGTCGGGGCTGTAGGTCAGTTCTTCGGCGACCCCGGTGCCTGGATCGACCCGCCAGATCGACCCGCTCATGGCGACCGCCACCGACTCGCCATCCGGCGACCAGCTGGGCGCCCACGGCGTCGAACTGGGGGAGGGGGGGAAGTAGAAATTGAACATGTAGTTTCCCCCGTGCCGCGACGCCGGATACCGCCCTGCCTGCGCCCACGCCCCGGCAACGCCTACCAGTAGGCATAGCGTTGCCAGCACGAGCGCCTGTAGCCTGAAGCCTGTAGCCTGAAGCCCCCATTCAGAGAGAAGCGCGGCAAACATGCTTCGAGCTCTCAGTTCCCCCACCGCGCTCGAAGGCCCTCCCGGTCGACGGCTTCGCCGCTGAGGTAGACCGATTCGATGTCGCGCGTGTTGCCGATGCCATACATCGGGTTCGAGTTCAGCACGATGAAGTCGGCCCGGTTGCCGGCGGCCAGCAGTCCGGTGTTGGCGCCGAGTACCGCGGCTGGCGCGCTGGTCGCGATCTCGATCGCCTTGGCGGGCGAGATGCCCGACTCGACGATGAGCTCGAGCTCGTAGTGCTCCATGTAGCCCTGGATGTGGTCCTGGATGCCGGTGTCGGCGCCCAGCACCAGCGTGGCTCCGGCGTCGGCCAGCTTCTTGAGGCTTCGGAGCATCATGGCGAACGACTCGCTACCTTCCGCCGCGGCCTCTTCGCTCCGGTCCTCGTAGGACTGGCGGATGCGGTCGATCACCTCGGCCGATTGTGATTCCGCCAGCTGCGGCAGATCTACCCACGCCGGCGGGCTCGCGTTGCGCGCTCGTTCGGAGACCGCCAGGTTCGGCATGACGAATACGTCGTTCTCGACGATCGCGGCGACCAGCTCGTCGTCCATCTCGACGTCACGGGCCAGATGGGCGAACCCGTCGACCCCGGCCTCCACGAGCTCCCTCGCATCCTCAGCGTAGAAGATGTGGGCGATGACGCGGATGTCGTTCGCGTGGGCCTCTTCGATGATCGGGCGATACAGGTTCGAACCCAGCTTCTCGACCGAACCGCCCCGGTCGTCGACCCAGATCTTGAGGAAGTCGGCATCGGTGGCCGCGATCTCGCGGACCGCCGCGCGGGCTTCTTCTTCCGTGGATGCGCCAAGCGCCGTGGGCCGCATCGTGGGGGCGCCAGGCCCCGCATCCGGCCGGGCGATGCCCCGGAAGGCGGTGTGTAGCCGGGCGCCGCCCTGGGTGCCAGCCTCCTGGTCCGCCTTGATCTCGAAGGCCAGCTCTCCCGGATCGGTGCCGAGCGAGACGATCACGCCCACGCCGTGGTACGCGTAGCGGTCGAGCTGGTCGGTGATGACCTCCCGCGTGTAGTTCGCACTGTCGAAGCTCATGCCATCGACGAAGCCCACGTGCCCGTGGAGATCCAGCAGGGTGGGCATGACGGTTTTGCCGGTCAGGTCGATGACGGTCGCGCCCTCGGGGATCGTCACGTTGGCCGCCAGGCCCACGTCGGTGATGACACCGTCGTCCACCACGATGACGCCGCCACCAAGTGGCGGACCTCCATCGCCCGTGATGACCGTCGCTCCTTCGTAGGCCACGGCGGTGCTGACGGGCTCGTCCGAGCCGCTGCCTCCACACGCCGCGGTCATGAGCAGCAGGCTAGACAGCACCGAAATCGATCGCTTGGTCATGGCTCGGAATTATAACGGCTCGCTTCGAAGCGGCCGGCTGGCGACTACAGGGTCAGGCTCGAAACGTGCCCCTCGGCGTCGGCGTTGAAGACAATGGTCGTCTCCTGATTCACCGCCAGAAAGAAGACGGTGTCGCTCTCGGCCAGGAGCGGCAGCGGCGGGGCCATCGGCAGGGTCACCATCAAGCTGCCGCCCTCGAGCGAGACGACAACCTCGGCATCGGGGCCGAGCTGATAGCGTCCGACGTGGCGGGCGAGGACGTCGGGGTCGAGGTCGATTGACGTCCGCGTTCCGGCCGGTGCGCGTCATGACGAGTGGCTCGGTCACCCGCCGACTGAGCAGGGTGTCGTAGTCGGTGCCTGCGACCCCCGCCAGGCTCGCGCCCAGTAGCGCGCCGTTCAGGTTCGAGTAGCCCCATTTCTCGCCTGGCGCGAATGCCGGCGCATGTCTCTTCAGGAAGTCGGCCAGGTTGTCTGTGGTGTAGTGCTGATAGTCCCCTGCTCGGTCGGCAGGGAAGTTGTCTGGCCAGAACGGCAGCCCAGAGGTATGCGTCGCAAGCTGACGCGCCGTGATCTTGCCCATGCCGGGTGAGGTCACCTCGACTCCCAGCAACTCGCTCAGCGGCGCGTCGAGGTCGATTTCGCCGGTGCGCGCCAGGTCGGACAGAAGCAGGGCCGTGAAGACTTTGGTGAGAGAACCGATCTCGAACCGGGTGGCGCCGCCGACCGGGGTGGTGTCGCCGCGGTGGGTCACTCCGCGGCTGACGATGTCAGTGTCGTCAGGAGTCACGATACAGACAACGAGGCCGACGCCGCGGCCCTGGTCAATCCGGTCCGCTAGCAGGGTCTGGATGGCCTGGGTGTCGGGCCGCGTGGCGGTCGGTTGGCCGGTGGCGACGGAAGCCATCGGCGCGACGTTGGCAAAGCTGACGAGCAGAGCGGTAGCGAGTGATCTGGTCATGGTGAACCTCCAGAGCTGGTGCATCTGCGGGATGCAGGTGGACTAAGCCCGGGACGGCAGGTGTGCCGCTGGACCGGACGGGTCGGAGATGAAACGGGTGATCGCTGGCGCCTGAGGGCTGACCGGACGAGCGCCAGGGCCGGGAGCGACAGGATGGTCGCGGCGCCCGCACTGAGGGCTTTGGCGAGGGTGAGGCCGACCCCGGCGACCTCGGTCGTGGCGGCGGCGCGGGTCGAGGCGTCGACGGCGTCGCGCCATACGACCCAGTCGTTCCAGAACCAGACGGCGGCGCCCAGCCATGCGAGACCGCCGACCAGACTGAGCGCGCGGCCATTGCCCGCGTGTGACACCGCGCCGTCGAGCTCGCTCAGGAACGCCCGGCCCGATGGCGTCAGCCAGAGGCACGCCTGCCAGGCGACGAGCAGCGTCGTTGACAGAAGCAGCGGGTATACCCGGTCGACCATGGGCCCCAGGTGACGAGGGCGGCAGCCTCTCCGAAGACCAGGGCCGGCGTGCGCACGCCGAGCAACCACCAGATGCCGGTGAGGGCCGCCACAACGGTGCCGCCCAGGCGTCCTCCCGCCGGGAGGGCTCGGTCGACAACGCCGGTGATCGTCTCGGCCGCCTGAATCGCGGCGTCGGGGCCGGTGGCATCGGATGAAGGCGCGCCGTCGGGTCGGATCAGCGGGGCAGCGCTCGATGGCCGCCACCGCTCCAGGTTGTGTCTGCGCTTCAGTGTGTAGTCCGCGGCGGCGGCAAGGACCGTTGTCCAGCCCGCGATCATCAGCAGGTCGGTCACAAGCGCTTCCAGCCAGCCGCCGAGGGTGGCCGACCCGTCCTGGAGCGACGGAACAACGCCCACCAGGCTCGCGAGCGCCGTCAGTGCCAGGAACCCGCGGAGCGCCAGCAGGTAGTAGGGGTAGACCAGCGGCCCGATTAGCGACTCCTGCGGCCGGTATCTCGAGGCCACTAGCAGCGGATGGCCGTGACTGCCGAGCAGCGTCAGCTGCTGCTCACGACTCGGCGGATGCCCTGTTCGGTTTCGAGGTCGGACATCGCCGCGTCGAGCTCTTCGCGGAGCTCGCCCGCGATATCGTCTCGACGCTCGCGCGGGAGAAACAGACGCACGGACTGGATGTAGTTGTCGAGTAGATCCATGCCTGACCTCACACCTCTCCTGAC
This sequence comes from uncultured Acidobacteriota bacterium, assembly GCA_913043805.1. Classification (GTDB taxonomy): domain Bacteria; phylum Acidobacteriota; class Vicinamibacteria; order Vicinamibacterales; family UBA8438; genus UBA2994. The sequence continues at coordinate 12,121 of CAJWMX010000011.1, forward strand.
ACCCGTTTGACGGCGGCGCCGATCTGCCGCCATTCGGGAAGCAGCGCTTCGAGCACCTCTTCGCCCACCCTCGACACTCGATAGAACCGCTTCCGGCGCTTGTCTTCCTCCCGCCATTCACTTTCGAGCAGCCCTTGCTGCTCGAGTCGACGGAGTAGCGGATAGAGCGTGCTCTGCTCGATGTCGAGCCCCTGGGCCTGCAGCGCCTTCTTCAGGCGGTAGCCGTGATGCTCCTCTTTGAGCTGGGCCAGCACGGCCAGCACGAGGCAGCCGCGTCTGAGCTCATGGCGAAGCGAATCGAACTGGTTCAGGCTCATGTGTAGTTGGCGCCGTATAGTGTGTGACATACAGTATTGCGCCGGTCGCCCTCGGAAAGTTCATTCGTCCTGAAGCCCGAAGCCTGTAGCCCGGCGCCGAGAAGGACTCCAAGGCGCCCCGTGACGTAGGATCCCTGCGTGACTTACGACTACATCGTCATCGGGGGCGGCACGGCCGGGTGCGTGCTGGCCAACCGGCTGTCGGCCGACGCCGACGTTTCGGTCTTGCTGCTAGAGGCCGGAGGCAAGGACGACTACTTCTGGATCGACATCCCGGTCGGCTACCTCTACACCATCGGCAATCCTCGGACCGACTGGTGCTACAAGATCGAGCCGGATCCCGGGCTTAACGGTCGAAGCATCCTCTATGCGCGAGGGAAGGTGCTGGGCGGGTGTTCCTCCATCAACGCCATGATCTACATGCGCGGTCAGCGGAGTGACTACGACCACTGGGCCTCGCTGGGGAACCGCGGCTGGGGGTGGGAAGACGTCCTGCCGGTGTTCAAGAAGTCGGAAGACTACGTGCACGGCGCCGACGAGTTTCATGGGGTTGGCGGCGAGATGCGGGTGGAAGAGAAGCGGGTCAGCTGGGAGATTCTGGACGCTTGGCGCGAGGCGGCCGAGGAGTGCGGCATCCCGAAGATCGACGAGTTCAACCGGGGCGACAACTTCGGGAACGCCTACTTCCAGATGAATCAGCGGGGTGGTCGTCGCTGGAGCGGTACCAAGGCGTATCTGCGTCCGATCGCCGACCGCCGGAACCTGACCGTGCGCACCGGCGCCCACGTGGAACGGTTGCTCGTGGACACCGGTGACGGCGGCCGGAGAGCCCGGGGCGTGCGACTGGTGGACGGCGAAGAAATCAGGGCCGGGAGGGAGATCGTGCTTGCCGCCGGCGCCGTCGGCTCACCGCAGATCATGCAGCTGTCGGGAATCGGTTCGGGGGCGGTGCTGCACGAGCACGGCATCGAGGTGGTCCACGACCTGCCCGGCGTTGGTGAAAACCTGCACGATCATCTGCAGATCCGGACCATCTTCAAGGTCAACAACACGGTTACTCTGAACCAGCGGATGTCGCTGTGGGGGCAGGCGATGATGGGGCTGGAGTACTTCCTGTTCAAGTCGGGCCCGCTGACGATGCCGCCGTCTCAGCTCGGTGCGTTCGCCAAGAGCGACCCGGAGCGGGAGTCGGCCAACATGGAGTGGCACGTGCAACCGCTGTCGCTCGACAAGTTCGGCGATCCGCTGCACAAGTTCAACGCCATCACCCCGTCGGTGTGCAACCTGCAGCCCAGCAGCCGTGGCCACATCAGGATCAAAAGTCCGGACCCCGGCGACTCACCGGCGATCACCCTGAACTATCTGTCCACCGACGAGGACCTGGACATCGCGGTGAAAGGGTTGCGGTTTACCCGGAAGATCATGGCGGCCAGCGCCTTGGCCCGGTTCGAGCCGACCGAGCACCTGCCCGGGCCCCAGGTCGCGAGTGACGACGAGCTGAGACAGGCCGCTTCGGATCTCGGGACGACCATCTTTCATCCGGTCGGGACGTGCAAGATGGGAAGCGATCCGATGGCCGTCGTCGACGACCGACTGTCGGTGCACGGCATGGACGGGCTGCGGGTTGTCGACGCGTCGGTCATGCCGCGCATCACCTCCGGGAACACCAACGCGCCGACCGTGATGATTGCCGAGAAAGGCGCCGACTTCATCCTGGAGGACGCCACGCGCTAGGGCGGGACGTCAGTCCCGCCAGATCAATACCCGCGAGCGGTGCCCGAGCCGCGCCGGTCGGCGTAGCCGGCGTAGTAGCCCTCCGGCGTCTTCATGATGCCGGCCGCCATCCCCATGCTCCGGCGTTCCCGCAGTTCGTAGCCCAGTCGTTCGAGCTCTTCCCTGGTGTCGGCCGACAGGGCGAACGGCTCGTGGTCGATGCGGTCCGGCATCCACTGGTGGTGGATGCGGGGCGCGTCGATCGCCTGCTGCAGATCCATGCCCCAGACCGTCACGTTGAGATAGATCTGCAGCACCGTGTTGATGATGGTGGGGCCGCCCGGACTGCCCATCGTCATGTAGAACTCGCCGAACTCTCGCACGATGGTTGGTGTCATCGACGAGAGCGGACGCTTTCGCGGCTGGATCGCGTTGGCTTCGGCGCCCAGCATCCCGTACTGGTTCGGAACGCCTGGGTGCGCCGAGAAGTTGTCCATCTCGTTGTTCCAGATGAACCCGGCGCCCGCGGCGACCGCACCCAGGCCGTAGCCGCTGTTGAGCGTGGTGGTGATCGCCGCCACGTTGCCCCAACGGTCCGCCACGGTGAAATGCGTGGTTTCTTCCGACTCGGCCGGGCCGTGTGACACCCCTTCGCTCCGGCCGGCCATCCCGTCCCGCGGGAGCAATCGACGACGCTGCTCCATGTAGTCGCGCGACAGCAGCCGGTCGACCGGTACCTCGAAGAACTCGGGGTCTCCAAGCCAGAAGTTGCGGTCGGCGAACGCCAGGCGCTGTGCCTCGGTCACCATCGAGACCGCCTCGGCCGAGTGATAGCCCACCCGCTTGAGCACCGGCATGTTGAGCAGCGCGAGCGTTTGCGCGATGGTCATGCCGCCCGAGCTCGGCACCGGATGCGTAATGAACTCGTAGCGGTCGTGGTGGAACACCAGCGGCTCACGCCATTCGGCTTCGTACGCCGCCAGGTCGTCGTGGGTGATCAGGCCGCCGTTGGCCTCCATGTCGGCGACGATCAGGTCCGCCACGGAGCCGGCGTAGAAGCCGTCGCGGCCGTGATCGGAGATGGATTGGAGGGTCGTGGCCAGCTCCGTCTGGGTCAGCCGGGCTCCCATCTGGGGACCGTCGCCCTCGAGCCCGAACGTCGCCACTGACGAGGGGAACCGGCGGAGCCGCTGGCTCCGCTGGAGGCTGCGCGACAGTGCATACGACAGCGTGAACCCGTCCCCGGCCAGCGCGATGGCGGGCGCCAGCACCTGCTGCCGGTCCAGCGTGCCGTAACGTTCGACCAGCTTCAACATCCCATCGACGCTGCCTGGCACACCGACGCCCTGATGCGTGTTGGTGCTGGCGTCAGGGATCATCTCGCCGTTCGCGTCCACGAACATGTCGGTGGTGGCCGCCGAGGGTGCTTCCTCTCGAAAGTCGAGTGCGAAGGTGTCTCCGTCGGCCAGGAGTCCCACCATGAAGCCGCCCCCGCCGATGTTGCCCGCGGTCGGGTAGGTTACGGCCAAGGCGAACTGCACCGCCGCCGCTGCGTCGAAGGCGTTGCCGCCCGCTTGCAGAATGGCCAGGCCGACGTTGGTGGCCAGCGGCTCGGGTGACGCCACCATCCCGTTGGCCGCCACCTTCGGCCGCGACTCGGGCGACGAACCGGTGAGCAGGACGCCCGCGACGACGAGCGGGATGAGCCACCACGCGCGGACCATCCGAGTCTGGCGTTGGGAACTCTGGCTGGGCTGAGTCACGGTGGCAGCTCCTCCGCTGACTGGTTGCGATCGGGCCGATTCTATATCCCTCTGCCATACTCCGAACATGCCAGTCTTCGAAGCCGGCGACGTGCGGATTCGCTACGAGAGCTGGGGCGACGGGCCGGCGGTGCTGCTGGCCGCGCCCGGCGGAGTCCGGAGCGCCATCTCGTTCTGGGAACGGGCCCCGTGGAACCCGATCGAGTATCTGGCCGACCGCTTTCTGGTGGTGGCGATGGATCAGCGGAACGCTGGTGATTCGCTGGCGCCGGTCCGTCCGAACGACGGCTGGCACGCCTACACCGGCGACCAGCTTGGTCTGATGGACTATCTGGGGCACAAGCGCTTCCACTTCCTCGGGATGTGCATCGGTGGAGCGTTCGGCGTGGGCCTGGTCGCGGCAGCGCCCGAGCGGCTCCGGTCGGCGGTGCTGTTGCAGCCGATCGGTCTCGACGGCAACCGAGACGCGTTCTACGAGAAGTTCGATGACTGGGCCGCCGACCTCCGCGCCTCCACGCATCCCGACGTAACCGATGAGGTGTGGCGCCGGTTCCGGTCAAATCTCTACGACGGCGACTTCATGTTCAGCGTCGACCGGGATGTGGCCAGAACGTGCCAGGTGCCGCTGCTCGTTCTTCGGGGCAACGGTTACTTCCATCCGGCCGGAATCTCAGAGGAACTGGTCAGGCTGGCGCCCGGGGCGGAGCTGGTCGAGCGCTGGAAGGACGGGGACGCGGTCAGCGACGGTCGCCGTCAGGTCGAGGTGTTTCTGGCGGCGCACTGACCGCTGGTTCGGACCAGGCAGCCAGTGCGAACGTGATCGTGGTCCGAGCGTCGCTGCTCGCCTCGGCTGCCGCTCGCTCCACGAGCGGAGCCTCGACCTCGTCTACGTCCAGACACAGACGCACCTCATCGACTTCCTCAGGGCTGGCTCCCTTGAAACAGAGCGGGCAGGGAGGGAAGTCGTCGCCCGAGAGACGGAGCGGTGGCCCGTGGATCCGGCAGGCAAGTGGCCGCCACGCATAGAGCAGGCAACTGCCTGAGTCGGGGCCGAGCGCCGGGCAGGGCACATCGGCGAACGCCTCGTAGTGCCGCCGTTCTTCAGCTTCCGAGTGGAGTTGCCCCGCCTGTCCGGGGGCGAAGTCCGAGGTCTGGGCGGCGGCAGTGGCGCGGGCCCGCTCGACGATCCCACGTGCGGTGTCTGGCGCGGTACTCGCGAGGGAATCGAGACCCCGCCGCAGTCGCCACGCGTCGAGCGGCGTGATCGAGAACGGCCCGAAGCAGCAGGGTGAGCAGCCGGGCCCGCAGACGACGTGGTCGCCTGCCTGCGCGACCGCCTCGGCGCTGGCCGCGTCGACCAGCGCGACGAGGCGCCGGTCGACCGCGACCAGTGAGGAGGTGTCGGACGCCTCAGGCGCCGAACCTGGCCTTGGCCTCTTGCCGTCTGGCGTGGAGGATCGGCTCGGTGTAGCCATTGGGCTGCTCGCGGCCCTTGAAGACGAGATCGCAGGCCGCCTGGAATGCCACGCTGTCGTCGAAGTTGGGTGCCATCGGACGATACAGCGGGTCGCCGGCGTTCTGCCCGTCGACGACCGCCGCCATCCGCTGCATGGTTTCCCGCACCTGCGCCTCGCTGCAGATGCCGTGGTGCAGCCAGTTGCAGATGTGCTGGCTCGAGATGCGCAGCGTCGCCCGGTCCTCCATCAGCCCGATGTTGTTGATGTCTGGCACCTTCGAGCAGCCGACGCCCTGATCGACCCATCGGACCACGTAGCCCAGGATGCCCTGCGCGTTGTTGTCGAGCTCCTGCTGGATCTCCTCAGGCGACCAGTTTGGCTGCTCCTCGCGGGGAATGGTCAGAATCGCGTCGAGGTCGGCCAGTGGCCGCGAGCCAAGCTCGCCCTGCCGTCCGCTCACATCAACCTGGTGGTAATGCGTCGCGTGCAGGGTCGCGGCGGTCGGTGAGGGGACCCAGGCGGTGTTCGCGCCCGCCTCGGGATGGCCCGCCTTGGCCTCGAGCATCTTGGCCATCAGGTCTGGCATGGCCCACATGCCTTTGCCGATCTGGGCGTGACCCGGCAACCCGCACTCCAGGCCGACGTCCACGTTCCAGTCTTCGTAGGTGGTCATCCAGGGTGCCGACTTCATCTCCGCCTTGCGGATCATCGGGCCCGATTCCATCGCCGTGTGCATCTCGTCGCCG
>CAJWMX010000012.1 GCA_913043805.1 uncultured Acidobacteriota bacterium
CCCGGAGCGTGTCCATCGCCATTGAGACGATCTCGCCGAACAGTCCGCCGCCAATTTTGGTCATGGGGTGTCGTTAACCACGGCCGAGCGCCGTGATCGGGTCGAGTGAGGCAGCCTTGGAAGCTGGATATAGACCGAAGAAGAGGCCGACGACGGCAGTCATCGTCACGCCGAGGACCACCGACCAAGGATGGACCACAGCAGGCACGGGACTAAGTGAGCTCAGTCCGATGGCTACACTCCAGCCCATGGCGGTTCCGACGAGTCCCCCGCTGACGGAGAGGATGACCGACTCGGCGAGTATCTGCCATAGTAGGTCCAGGCGACGCGCCCCGAGTGCTTTGCGCAGTCCGATCTCGCGGGTGCGCTCGGATACCACCATAAGCATGATGTTCATGATCACGATGCCGCCCACCAGCAGGGACAGGCCGACGATGCCGACCAGAACAGCGAAGATTCCGGTGGTAGCCTGTTCATAAAGTCCAAGCACCGTGTCTGAAGTGAACACTCCGAAGTCGTCCTCTTCGTTCGCGCGCAGCCGCCGGTCAATGCGCAGCGCAACCGTCGCTTCGTCGATTGCCCGATCGATTTGTTCAGGGGTGTCAGGGCGAACGGTAAGCTCCAGCGACGGGCGCGAACCGAACAGCTTCCTGAACCGCCCCATGGGGAGGATCACGTACTCGTCCTGGGACTGACCGAATGTTGAGGGTGTCGGCTCGCTCACCCCGACCACCCGGAAGTTGACGCCCTGGATCTTGATGGTCTTATCGATAGGATCGATGGTACCGAATAAACTGTCAGCGGTGTCGAAGCCAAGCAGCGCGACGCTACGGTTGCGATCGACTTCGGTTGGGCTCATCAGCCGGCCCTGTTCTGCGGTGAAGGTCGGGAAGTTGATGTACTCGCTCGTTACCCCACGGATGCCGACGTTTTCCAGAACCTGGTCCCGATAGCGCACTTCACCGCTACGACCAGACTGCGCCATCACCGAGTCCACCGAGTCGGCCAGACGCCGGATCGCTTCCGCGTCGTCGAGCGTGATCAGCGGGTTGTTTCTCGCTCGCTCGATGTCTTCCTCCGTCATTACCATCCCTCGGCGCTGAATGCTGAAGGAGTCAGCCCCGAACTGCGAGACGATGGCGCCGCTGACTTCCTCGTTGACCCCCTGAATAAGGGATACCACGGCGATGATTGAGGCTACCGCTACAATGTTTCCTAACACGGTGAGGAGTGACCGCAACTTGTTCGCCCAGATGGCTTGCAGGGCGATAACGGTCAGGTCAACGGCGCGACGCATCTCTTCGCTACCTTCCGAACCTGAACTGGAAGCCGCCGCTTCTCTCACCGGCCTCTGACGACTCATTGCCGCTAGCGATCCTGATGTCGTCGCCGTCCGCCAGGTTCCTGACCTCGCTGAACGGTCCGGTGATGATGAGGTCTCCCTCTTGGATACCGTTGAGTGCCTCGAAATACCGCTCGCCGGCGATGCCAGTATCGACCGGAACAAAAACGGCACGGCCTTGGCGCGCTACGAACACGCCTTCGATTTCTTCCTCTGAACCTCCCGGCGGAAGTTCTGCCGCGGATACCTGCGAGCTGACGCCAGGTCGTCGCCGGTCGTTCGTGTTGTTGCGCAACAGGTTACCGCTGGCGTCGACCACAACCTCACGGACCGTAGCGGCCTGAATCGGGATTGAGAGCGAAGCCGTGCGGAACGCGGTCGTGATGTCGGCGGTGCAGGTGAAGCCGGGGCGAACGGCCGGAATCTCGTCGTCGAGCGTCACGACCACCTTGAACGTGGTGGCCTGGGTGCCGGCGCCCTGGCCGCCAGCCTGGATCGGGCTGTTACCGATTTCGGTCACCACTCCGGTGAACTCGTCGTCGGGTAGCGCGTCGATAGTGACGATGGCAAGTTGGCCCAATTCGATACTCGGGATGTCGGTCTCGTCCACCTCCACCTCGGCTTCGATCACCGACAGATCCGCGATGGTCGCGAGTACCGTGCCGGCGTTGTTCATCGTGCCCACCACGACGGTCTCACCTTCCTCGATGTTGCGGCGGGTGACGACCCCGGCGAATGGCGACGTGATGGTCACCTTGGTCAGCTCGTATCGCGCGCTTTCGAGGCTGGCCTCCTCCTGGAGAATCCGTTCGGTCTGGGTGGCGACATCGACCTCTCGCGCCTGGAGCTCGGTTTCGCGGAGCGTGACGTCGGTCAAGGCCTGGTCGTAGGATTCACGCGAGATCAGTCGCAGCTCCCACAGGTTCTGCTGACGCTCCAGGTTGTCCCGGGCGAGCGCCAGGTTTACCTGGGCGGTTTCGATCGCGACTTCGAGCTGTCGCTGCGACGACCGGGACGCACGTAGGGACGCCTCGCCCCGGTCTACCGCCGAGCGGAGTGTTTCGGGGTCGATCTCCATCAGGAACTGTCCCCGCTCGACCCGGTCGCCCTCGTCGAACGCCAGGCGGGTCACGCGTCCCATCGTGTCGGCGGAGATGTCCACGGTCAGCTGCGGCACGATCGTGCCTGAGGCCGAGACGAGCGCCTCCAGATCCCGGCGCTCGACCGCCTCGACCTCCACCTCCGGTCCAGAGGCGCGCTCGAACGTCAGGTTGAAGTAGACCAGCGCGCCGCCAATGGCGACGACGATGACCGCGATCAGACTTTTTCGTAGCACCGTCAACGACTCATCCTCCGATACGGGAGAGCACCAATCCGATCCCGGTGGCGATCAGTGCATACAACACAAAGAACGTGGTCGCGATCGGTCCGGTGCGTCGTCCGTAGAGCACGCCGACACCGATCGCCAAGATAAACAGCTGCCACACGATGAACAGATCCACGGCCGCCAGCGTCCGCTGAGCGAACGTGCCCTCCTCGAGCATCGGGAAGAAGGCGGCGAGGGTCGAGGGGCTGTTCATGGCGCCTCGCGCATAGTTCAGTGGCAATACGAACGCTTGCTGGACGATATTCACGACCCCGGCGTGAGCCACGACGGCGAGCATCGCCTTGAACGGTGCGTGCGCGCCCAGCAGGACGTAGCAGACCGACCACAACGCGCCGGCCAGGATCAGCGTCAGGAGTGGAATCCAGACGGCCACGCCACCCATGCTGAAGTAGACGGCGTCGCCCATCTGACGCTCCATCTGGGCGTACATCTCGTCGGTGACCGAGATGCCGAACGATTCCATCGCATCCAGCTGCTGCTCGAGCGCCGCCTGCTGACCGACGTCCGTGCTCAGCATCCATCCGGCCCCGGCGGCCACGATCAGGGTAACGACGACCAGCGCGCCAAGCACACGTGGCTTTCGGACGATCGCCTCGTAGGTCTTGCGCGGCGAGGACAAGACGCCGAGCAGACGGGCGATCAGGCCGGGCTCGGCCGGCGCCCTCTGTCGCACGGGGTCGCGAGGTTCGTCGGACATGGCTTCTTCGGTTGGCTCCGCCCCGGAGCGGCGGTTTCGAGATACACCACAGTCTCCCATTGTACTTCGTTGCCGCAGCCGTTTCTGTCGCGGGTGACCGAAACCAACCCTCTGTCTCGATCTAGACGGGCAGGCGGCGGCGAAAGTTTAGCCCGTATCGCCCGCTTTCCTTGACACCGGACCGGGGTTGACCTAGTGTCCGCGAGTGCGATTCCGCCGGAGCCTTCAGTGATCGACCTCGTCCCAAAGGAGCTGTTCTTCACCAAGGGCGTAGGCAAGCACCGCGAGAAGCTGACTTCTTTCGAGCTTGCCCTGCGGTCGGCTGGTATCGCCGCCTGCAATCTCGTGCGGGTCTCGAGTATCTTTCCCCCTGGGTGCAAGATTCTGTCCAAGGCCGAGGGCAGTCGTCGTCTGAAACCGGGGCAGGTCACCTTCGTCGTCATGTCCGAGGCTGCCACCCAGGAGGCGCACCGGCTCATCGCCGCCACCATAGGCGTGGCGATTCCCCGTGACCGGAAGCTGTTCGGCTACCTGTCAGAGCACCACAGCTTCGGCGAGAACGAGGAGACGGCCGGCGACTACGCCGAGGAACTGGCCGCCGAGATGCTCGCAACGACGCTGGGCCTCGACTTCGATCCAGACAAGAGCTGGGATGAGAAGAAAGAGGTCTACCGCCTGTCCAACCAGATCGTTCGTACCCAGAACGTGACCCAGACCGCGGTTGGCGACAAGAACGGCCTCTGGACGACCGTCATCGCCGCCGCCGTGCTCGTGGGATGAACGCCCACCTGGCTCACCGCCCGGCGTCGCCTTGCTGGCGGTGGCGCACCGTCCTGGCGATGTTCGTGCTCGGCGCCAGCCCTGCGCTCGTGGCCGCACAGGCGTTCGAGGCGGTCGGTACCCGGGCGCTGGGGATGGGTGGAGCGTTCGTGGCGGTGGCCGACGACGCGAGCGCCAACTACTGGAACCCAGCGGGGCTGGGCACGATGTTCTTCAGCGCCGTGGCCGAGGGGCAGCGGATCGAGCGGCGAATCCGCGACGACGCCGGTCCCCGGGAGGCGAACGAAGACCTCACGATCTTGACCTCGTTCGCGACACCTTCTTTCGGTCTGAGTTACTACCGACTCCGCAGTTGGCAGGCCGCTCTACTGGCGGCGGGGCCGGGCTTCCTTCGGGCTCTCACGACGCAGCACCTCGGCGCGACCTTTGTCCAGCCGATATCTCCCGGGTTGGTCGTCGCGACCGTGGTGAAGGTCGTGCGAGGGACGGTGGGGGTGGGCTTCGCTGACGGCGTCGCGCCCGTCGACAGTCTCGTCGACCAGGCATCCAACCTGGAGACCCACACCACCAATCGATTCGACATCGATGTGGGTATCATGGCGGGGACCGGTCCGGTGCGGGTCGGAGTGGTCGCCCGGAACCTCCGAGAGCCGGAGTTTGCCGCCTCGGACGAGGTGACGCTCGTGCTCGAGCGCCAGCTCCGCGCCGGCATCGCCGTGCGTCCGCGAGACTCCCTGCTCCTGGCGGTCGATGCCGACCTGTCGACGACCGCTACCCTCGACGGTCCGCGACGGATGGTGGCGGCCGGGGTCGAACAGCGCTTCGCGCGATTCGCGGTCCGGGCCGGCGGGCGCTACGATCTCGAGCGGGACGACCCGGCTCCGGTGGGGGCCGTCGGTGTCAGCGTCGAACTGACGTCGAGCTTCTGGATCGACGGTCAGGCCACCCGGAGCCGCAACGACGACGAGCGGGGCTGGGGCGTCTCTGCTCGCATCGGTCTCTGAGCCGCTTCTCCCGCCCCTGTCGCTCTCCCATCCTCCTCGGTTTCCTCCTCAAACGATCCGCCTGACCGCCGATTACCGACACAAGTGTCTCTGTGCTAAGTATTTACATACTTGTTCCAAATATTGTCAGGGGTTATTGACAATATACGTCAATAACAGACAATTATTGTCTGTTTGCCGGGGTTCAGGTTACCCGGCCGGGTGGCAAGGAACAGGTTCTTCATGGCAGTCCGCATTGGTGAGCTGCTGCTCAAGGAGCAGCGCATCACAGCTGAACAGCTGCAGGAGGCGCTCGACCACCAGGCGAGCAATGGGGGCAAGGCTCGGCTTCGTCCAGGACGAGGACATCGCGTCGCTTCTCAGCAAGCAGTACGGCGTTCCTTCCATCAACCTCACCCAGTTCGAGACCGACAGCGGCGTCATCAAGCTGGTGCCCGAGGCCTTCGAGGCGTCGCTCGAGAGTGGCGGCGAAGAGAGCCGGCGGGCGGATCTGCAGTTCACGACTCCGGGCGGTCGTCGCATCGATCTGGGGATGAGCGCCGCGCCTCTGAGCACGCCCGACGGCCGGGCCGGTTTCCTGTTCGTGTTCCAGGACATCACCGAGACCCGTCGACTGCAGCGCAAGTCGGTCGTGCAGCAGCGTCTGGCCGCGGTTGGTGAGATGGCGGCCGGCATCGCGCACGAGATCCGCAATCCTCTGGCTTCGATGTCAGGCTCGATCCAGGTTCTCAGGCAGGAGTTGCCGCTCAAACCGGAGCAGGCGCAACTGATGGACATCGTGCTGCGCGAATCCGAGCGGCTGAACGGCACGATCAAGTCGTTCCTGGCTTATGCGCGTCCGCAGCGGATCTCCAGCAAGCGTTTTGATCTGCGCCGAGCGGTGGACGACACCGCGCTGTTGCTGCGACACAGCCCGGAGTCGGCCGAGGCGCATCGCATCGAAGTCGATGTGCCGGCGACGCCCGTGTGGTTCGAGGGCGACAAAGGGAGATGCGTCAAGTCGTCTGGAACTTGGCCATCAACGGGATTCGCGCGATGTCCGACGGGGGCGTTCTCGTGCTCGGAGTGCGGTCCGAGCCCGGTTCGACCAGCCTGATCGTCAAGGATGAGGGCGTCGGAATCCCTCCCGACCAGCTTGATGACATGTTGCAGCCGTTTCACGGGACCTTTGCCAAGGGCACGGGGCTCGGGCTCTCGATCGTGCACCGGATCGTGAGCGACTACGGCGGGGAGATCCAGGTGACCTCGGCGGTGGGCGCCGGGACCACCGTGACCGTCCGTCTTCCCACGACACCCCTGGAGCCGGCGCCGCAGCCGGCTCGGGTCCGCTAGCTGAGGTTCTGGTAAGGAGCTCGCCATGGCCACCGATTCGACCACGACCGAGACCACCGCTGCCGCGACCGTACTGGTCGTCGACGACGAGCAATCCATGCGGGAGATGCTCTCCATCATGCTCAAGCGTGAGGGGTATGACGTCGTTCTCGCTGACGGCGGCAAGGCGGCGGTCGAGATCCTGCGTCGTCGACCGGTGGATCTGTTGATCTCGGACATCAAGATGCCCGACATGAACGGGATCGATGTGCTCCGCGCCGCCAAGGAGATCGACGAGGGGATCGTCGGAATCATGATGACGGCGTTCAAGTCGACCGAGTCGGCCGTCGAGGGGTTGCGACTCGGCGCGGTCGAATACTTCGAGAAGCCGTTCAACAACGAGCGACTGACCGCCAAGGTGCGCGAGGTGCTCGAGCAGCGTCGCCTGCGCAAGTACGACATCGTCGGCGACAGTCAGCAGATCCAGGCCGTCCGCGAGCGGATTACCCGCGTGGTGCCGACCGACAGCACCGTCCTCATCACCGGCGAGTCGGGCACCGGGAAGGAACTGGTGGCCCGGTCGATTCACGGCCAGTCCAAACGATCGACGCGTCCCTTCATCCCGCTCAACTGTGGCGCGCTGCCAGAGACACTGCTGGAATCGGAGCTGTTCGGTCACGAGAAGGGGGCCTTCGCCAGCGCAGATTCCAGCAAGAACGGGCTGGTCGAGGCCGCTGAGCGCGGGACGCTCTTCCTGGACGAGATCGGCGAGATGAGCCTGATGATGCAGGTGAAGCTCCTGCGGTTTCTGCAGGAGCGGAAGTTCCGACGTGTGGGCGGCACCGAGGAGAAGGACGCCAATGTCCGGGTGATCGCCGCCACCAACCAGGACCTGGCGAAGATGGTCGAGTCTGGCGAGTTCCGCCGCGACCTCTTCTACCGGGTGAACGTCATCAAGCTCGAGGTGCCGCCGCTGCGCGAGCGGAAGGAGGACATCCTCCCGCTGGCCAGCCACTTCGTCGAGAAGTTCAACCGGCAGATGGGCAAGGCGCTGAAGGGGCTCTCGCCGAGGGCCGAGAGCGCGCTGATCTCCTACGCCTGGCAAGGGAATGTGCGTGAGCTTGAGAACGTCATCGAGCGAGCCGTGGCCCTCGAGGAAACCGAGATGGTGATGGCCGAGAGTCTCGATCTCGGGAACAGCCCCGGGCAGGACCGGCGAGCGGTGCATCTGCTCGTCGAGCAGCCCCCGCCCGAACGTGCCGGCGAGACCCCGCCGGCCAAGCTGCCCGAATCCGGATTCATCCTCGAGGAGCACATCCAAGGCATCGAGCGCGAGTATCTGGCGCAGGCGCTGGAGCAGGCTGGTGGAGTCAAGGTTCGAGCCGCCGCCCTGCTGGGGATGAGCTTCCGATCCTTCAGGTACTACCTCAAGAAATACCATCTCGGGTGAGCGCCGGCGCCGGGTTGACAACGGCTGGTTGTCATTTTTTGTCCATGACAGAAAATGTCACTGCCGTGGTGTGTCCTGATCGAGCCGAAATATCGAGATAAACCCTTTGTTCGACGGTAGAAAGACCGATAAGTTAAGGGAAGGCGATGTGGTGGCCCCGTATTTGCAAAGGATAGCTGCACTTGAAGTCTGCGGTCCGGTGCACCCACGGGGGGAGCGCCGATCACATACCCGGGTGTCGAGCCGATGGTGGCCGTGTCCACAGTGCTCGACCAAGGAGAGGCACCATGAGGCGTAGGAACGACGCTGGTTTTACCCTGATCGAGTTGTTGATCGTCGTCGCGATCATCGGCATCATCGCCGCGATTGCCGTGCCGGGCCTGCTCCGGGCGCGCATGTCCGGCAATGAGGCATCGGCTATCGGATCGCTGCGCGCCGTCAACAGCGCGCAGTCGACGTTCGCCGCAAGTTGCGGAAGCGGGTTCTACGCGCCGACCTTGCTTCGGCTGGGCGCCCCGCCCACCGTTGGAGGCGGAGACGGGTTCATCGGCACCGACCTGAACACTGATCCGTCCATCAAGAGCAGCTACACGATCGCCATGACGCCCGGATCGGCCGCGGCCGGGGCGCCCGCGTCCTGTAACGGGGCGGCCGCCGGCACCGTCGTGTCGACCTACTTCGTCTCGGGAGCGCCGACCGCCGGGGGGGGCGTGCGCTTCTTCGGCACCAACCAGGGCGGCACGATCTACCAGTCGACGGCGGCCGTGCCGGTGACCCAGAACGGCGCCCCGGCTGGCGCGACGCCGATCCAGTAGCCGATACCGGGGGCGTCTCGACCGGTCAGGGTCGTTGGCGTCGAGCGAGGGGATGTTTCTCCAGGTGTGGGCTGAGGTCCCTCTCGTACGTGAGGAGCGCAGAGACTGATGAGCGCGCGCGTTCGTGGCGGAATTCTCCTGTTGGTCCTGATCGGGTTCGGGGCCGCCTCGGCGTCCAGCTGGGTGCACTACCAGATGCTTGCCGACCCTGGTTACACCAGCTTCTGCGATATCAACGAAAGCCTCAGCTGTACCCAGGTCTACCAGAGCCGGTTCGGTTCATTCGGGGGCATCCCGGTGGCCGTGCTCGGAGCAAGCTGGTTCGCGCTGGTCGGGCTGCTCACGCTCGCCACCGGCCGGTCGACGGAACGTGATGAGAACCTGGGCTCCTACGTGCTGGTGCTGTCGACCCTAGGGCTGGCGGTGGTCCTGTTTCTCGGCTACGCCTCGTTCATGGTGCTGGGAGCGGTCTGCATCCTCTGCGTGATCGTCTATGTGGCCGTGATCGGGATCTTCCTGCTGTCGGGGGCGGTCAGCTCGGCGCCGTTGCGTTCCATGCCTGGCCGCACGGCGGCTGATCTCGGTCGTCTGGTCCGCAGCCCGGTGGCGGCGGCGGCAGCCGTGGCCTATCTCGGTCTGACCGTTGGCGCCGTGGTGGCGATGCCGGGCGAGGGCGCGCTGTTGCCGGACGGGGCGGCGGTGTCGGCCGCTGACGAAGGGGCGCCGGCGTCGCAGGAGTCCGAGTTCGAGCGGTTCTGGGACGCGCAGACCCGGGTCGACCTCGACGTGCCGCGCGGTGGGGCGCAGGTGCTGGTGTTGAAGTTCAACGACTATCAGTGTCCCTCCTGCGCGCAGACCCACCTGGCCTACGAGCCGGTGTTCGCCCGTTTCGAGTCGAGTCATCCCGGCGCCGTTCGGCAGGTCGTGCTGGACTATCCGCTGGATCCCGAGTGCAACGCCCAGACGCCGCGCGGCGGACACACGGGCGCCTGTGAGGCGGCGGTGGCGGTGCGCCTGGCGCGACGAGATGGGCACGACGCGGAGATGGTGCGGTGGCTCTACGAGAACCAGAGTGAGCTGTCCCGGGAGTCGGTACGCGCGGCGCTCGAGGACGTCGCGGGGATGACCGATTTCGACGAACGCTATGACGAGACGCTGGAGGCGGTGCGGGCCGACATCGCGCTCGGCGAGCAGGTGGTGGTCGAGGCGACGCCGACCTTCGTCATCAACGGCGTGGTCGTGAAGGGCGGACTTCAGGTCCAGTTCTTCGAAGCCGCGATCGAGTTGGAGCTCGAACGGAGTCTGGCCCAGGCCTCCGAATAGTACCGCTGTCGGCATGTCTACGCCCGCCATCACGCTTGACGGTCTGACCAAGGACTACGCCGTGGGCTTCTGGCGTCCCCGTCCGCATCGGGCGCTCGACCAGGTCTCGCTCGAGGTGGCCACTGGGGAGGTGCTGGGCTATCTGGGGCCGAACGGGGCCGGCAAGACCACGACGCTCAAGCTGTTGATGCAGCTGATCTATCCGACCGCCGGCACGGCAGAGATTCTGGGCTGCCCGGCCGGTGACGTGGACGCCAGCCTCCGTCTCGGCTACCTGCCTGAACTGCCGTACTTCTATGACAACCTCTCGGCCGAGGAGCTGCTGATCTACTTCGGCGGTTTGTTCGGTTTGTCGACCGCCGACGCACGCGAGCGGGCGACGACGTTACTCGATCGGGTGGGGCTGGGCGCGGCGCGGCATCAGCGCCTCCGGCGCTACTCCAAGGGGATGTTGCAGCGGGTGGGCATCGCCCAGGCGCTGGTCAACGACCCCGAAGTGGTGTTTCTCGATGAGCCGATGTCTGGTCTCGATCCGGTGGGGCGGCGGGACATGCGAGAGCTGATCCGGCAGCTGGGCGCCGAGGGACGTACGGTGTTCTTCAGCTCACATATCCTGTCCGACGCCGAGGCGCTCTGCAGTCGAGTCGCCATCATGGCGCGTGGAAAGCTGATCGCGACCGGACGGATCGCCGACCTCGCCTTCGAGGTCCGGGGGTGGGAACTCGTGGTCTCCGGGGCGTCGGCGGACGACGTGCGTGCGCTCGGTCTCGAGGAATCGACCCGGGAGGTGGACGGGCGGCAGGTGATCGAACTGGCCATCGACCAACCCCCGGACCGAATCCTGCCGGAGCTGGCCCGGCATGGCGCCCAGGTCGTGTCCCTCACTCCCCGTCACGAGTCGCTGGAGGACTACTTCATGCGAGTGGTCTCGCAGCCGGGTGAGGCGAGCTAGGCTCATGGCGATCATCGGACGGATTGCGGTCCACGTCTTCAAGGAGTCGGTGCGGGACAAGGTCCTCTACAACCTCGTCCTGTTCGCGGTGCTGCTCATCGCCGCGTCCTACCTCATCGGCCAGCTGACGGCTGGCCAAGACGTCAAGATCATCAAGGACCTGGGCCTCGCCGCCACCCAGATCTTCGGCTTGTTCATCGCGGTTTTCATCGGCATCGGCCTGGTCTCCAAGGAGGTCGAACGTCGAAGCATCTATAGCCTGCTGTCGAAACCGATCCGACGACACGAGCTGATTCTCGGGAAGTACGCGGGCCTGGTGTTGACGCTGGCCGTCAACGTCGTCGTGATGGCGGCCACCCTGTATCTCGTGCTTGGCTACATGTCCTGGGTCGAGAGCGAAGAGTTCAAGGCGACCTGGCTCCGGCCGGCCGCCGACCCGGCCATGTTGCCGGCCATCTTCCTGGTGTTCGCGCAGCTGGCGCTCGTCACCGCCTTGGCGCTCTTCTTTTCCACCTTCTCCAGCCCGATCCTGTCGGCGGTGTTGACCTTCGGACTGTATGTCGTGGGCCATTTCAACGCCGACCTCAGGAACTTCGAGAGTGTGGTGGACTCGACCGCTGCGGCCTATCTTGCCCGGGCCTTGTACTACGCCCTGCCGAGTCTCGCGCCGTTCGACGTCAAGGCGGCGGTGGTGCATGGCGAGCCGGTGACCTTTGGGTATGTCGCGATGACGACCGGCTACGGCGCCGCCTATGTCGCGGCGTTGCTGCTGGCGGCGGTCTTCATCTTTTCGCGGCGAGACTTCAAATGAACCGGCCCTGGTGGGAGCGCCCGGTGGCGGTGACGGTGGCGCTGACCGTGCTGGTCGCCGTGTTCGTGACCACGGCCGTCGTCCGTGATCGCACCTACGCCGCCTCGGCGGCCGAGACCGAGCTGCTCTACCTCCCGTCGGGCGACATGGTCGAGCGGATGGCGCTGTCGTTCGATTCGCTGATGGCCGACATCTACTGGATCCGCGCGATCCAGCACTACGGCGGCACCAAGAGGTCCGAGTCGACGGAGAAGAACTATGACCTGCTCGGGCCGCTGCTCGATATTGCCACCACGCTGGACCCCCACTTCAGCGTGGCGTACCGATTCGGTGCCATCTTTCTGACCGAGTCCTATCCCAACGGTCCCGGCCGACCCGATCTGGCAGTGGCGTTGCTCGAGAAGGGCATCGAGGCGATGCCGGAGCGCTGGGAGTACTACATGGACATCGGGTTCATCTACTACTGGTGGCTGCAGGACTACGAGACCGCTGCGTCCTGGTTCGAACGCGCGGCGGATGTGCCTGGTGCGTCGTGGTGGCTGCGGTCGCTGGCTGCGACCACGCTGGCCGCCGGTGGAAGTCGGGAGTCGTCTCGCATGCTCTGGCAGCAGATGTATGACTCGGCCGACAACGACTGGATCCGGGTCGAGGCCACCCGTCGCCTGACACAGCTGCGGGCGCTTGACGACATCGACCAGCTCATCGCCCTGGCGGTCCGTTTTGATCAGCAGGCGGGGCGTCCGCCGCGCGGGTGGGAGGAACTCATCCAGGAGGGTCTGCTCGCCGGCTTGCCTCTGGACCCGACCGGACTGCCGTATGTGCTCGACTTCGAGAACGGGACCATGAACGTGTCTCCCGAGTCCGAGTTGTATCCGCTCCCCGGAGAGTCGCTCCCGCCGCTGCCGCAATGACCGAGACCCAGCTGCAAGGCCTGGTGGTGATGGCGCTGGGGCTGGCCATCGGCAGTTTCCTCAACGTCTGTATCTACCGTTTTCCGCGCGGCGAGTCGGTGGTCAGCCCGCCATCCCGATGCCCTTCATGCGGTCGCGGGCTGCGCTGGTTCGACAACGTGCCGGTGCTGGGCTGGCTGTTGCTGCGGGGGCAGTGCCGGACCTGTAGTGAGCCGATCTCTCCGGTGTATCCCCTGGTCGAGGTCACCACCGGCCTGGTCTTCGCGGCGCAGTTCTGGCAGCTGGGGTGGCAGCCGCTGCTCGCCATGCGACTCCCGTTCGCGGCGGCCATGCTCGTGCTGTGCGTCATCGATCTCCAGCACCGGATTCTGCCCAACGTGATCACCTATCCGGGCGTGGTGATTGGCCTGGTGGCCAGCCTGTTCCTGGAGCCCGGGATCCAGTCGGCGCTCATTGGCGTGGCGGCCGGGGCCGGTGTGCTGTGGGTCGTGGGCGAAGCCTACTTCCGCTGGCGTGGGGAAGAAGGCATGGGGATGGGCGACGTCAAGATGCTGGCCATGATTGGCGCCTTCCTCGGCTGGGAGCTGATGCTGGTCACGCTCGTGGCCGCCTCCCTGATGGGGTCGCTCGTCGGGGGCGGGATGATCCTGCTGCACCGTGGCGATATGAAGTACCAGCTTCCGCTCGGAACGTTCCTGGCCGCCAGTGCGCTCCTCTCCACGCATTTCGGCGGTCCGCTTCTCGAGTGGTACCTGTCGTTCTACTAGTTCCATCACAACCCGCCTGACCCGACGCAGATTCTGCCAGCGTCGGTCGAGGATGTTCCGTATCCGGCGCCGGAGTCCCTGGTGCGCCCCTTGCAATATGCGGAGGTGATGCCGAGGACCGACGACGGGTACGGACTGGTCGAGCTGATCATCGCCACGGGGTTGTTCGTCACGCTGGCCGCGGGAGGAGCCGGCCTGCTTGGCGCGACCGCTCACTCCGTTCTCGCGGCGCGCGAACGCACGGTCTCGACGGCGCTTGCAGCGGACCTCGTCGACACGCTGCAAGGGCGGATCGTGCGAGGCGTGCGGGTCGAGGATGGCGAGGGCGTCGTCGACGCCAACGGTCTTTCTCCGGCGCGGGCCGGTGGTGAGACCGTTGCCTATCTCCGCACCTGGTCGCTCGGTCCCTGGCGCTCGGACGAGCGGCTCGTGGTGATACGCGTGCGGGTGAGTCCGACGATCGGACCGGGTGGTGGGCGGGTGCCGCACGGCGTGGAGCTGGCGACCGTCGTGCGGGCGCCATGAGCTTCGCGGTCTCACGCGCCCGCGAGCCCGAGGCGGGCGCATCTCTGATTGAAGCCGTGGTCGCGCTGGGGCTGTCGCTGGCCCTCGCTGCCGGCCTGTTCACCCTGGTGGCGCCAGTCCAGTCGCTGACTCGGTCGCTGCCGGAGCTGGCCGACGTCAGTCAGCGGATGCGCTACGGGTTCAACCGGTTGCATCGCGATCTACGAGACGTCGGCTACGGACTTGACGACCAGAGCACCATCGCGCCCTCAGGCGTGTGGCTGCCCGTGCTCGTGCCCTATCGTCTGGGCCTCCGGGCGCCGTCCGCGCCTCACCGCGCCGCCGGCTCCTCCTCCCTCTCGTTGTTGCGCCGCGCGGCCGGATCCAGCAGTCGCCTGACGGCCAGCCTCGTCGACGGCCCGAGTCCCGAGGTTGCCCTCGAGCCGCGCCCAGGGTGCGGCCCTACTTGTGGGTACGGGGTCGGGGATCTGGTGCTGATCTCCGATGACCAGGGTCGATGGGAGATCTTCCGCGTGCGTGGCAGGGCCGCGTCGAGCCTGTCGCTCGACCGGCTCCATCCGACCCGTACCGCGTTCGCGCCCGGTGCGCGCGTACGCCGCGTGCACCTCGATCACTACTATCGTGATGCCGCCCGCGATCAGCTGAGACACTACGACGGGTGGCGGGCTGATTTTCCCCTGGTCGAAGGGGTCGCGGCCTTCCGCATCCGTCTGCTTGCCGTTCAGGTGGCGTCGAGCGAGCCATGTCAGTCGACCAGCGGCGACGCCGTCCACGCCCTGGTTGAGCTCGAATGGTCTGCCCTCGGTGATGGCCCCTGGTGCGGGCCAGCCGAGCACCCCCGCGACGCCGACCTGCGGCGGGTGAGAGCCGTCCACGTCACGCTGCGGATGCAGGCCGGCGACGCCTACCGAGGACGCGACCCGCGCCTGTTCGCGATGCCTGGTCGGGTCGCGTTGGCTCACCACCAGGTACCGGATCTGACGCTCGGGTTCCGTGTCACCCCGCCGAATCTGGGGGGGCCGTGATTCGACCCCGGAAGGGCCGCGGTCGGGCCGAGGACGGCGTCGCGCTCCTGCTCGTCGTCGGAGCGCCCGCGCTCGTCGGAGCCCTGGCGGCGGTCCTGGTGCTGCTCGTGGCCACCGAAGAAGCGGTCGAGGCCCACCAGCGGAGGGCGTTGCAGGCACGCTATGCGGCCGAGGCCGGGCTCGCCGTCGCGGTCGCGGAGCTCGAAGCACTGGTTCAGTGGCGGGGGGGGGTGGGTGCGCATCGTTCGCATCAGTTCGGGCGTCCGGCTGCGCCGGTTCGGCTCGCCGACGGAAGCACGGTCGACCCGCTGGAGCCTCGGTGGCCGTCGGGAGATGGGCGCAGCGATGGCTTCCGGTGGCGGCTGTTCGGGGGGGGACTGGGCATCGACGCTGGGAGGTGGAGCAGCCGGGGTCTTCGTCATCGTCTGGGTGGCCGCCGACCCGCTGGAGGCGGTCGATCCGGACGTCGGGACGGCGCAGCATCTGCTCGTGCGGGCCGTGGCGTTCGGTCCTCGAGGTGTCCGGCAAGGCCTCGAGGCCAGTGTCTGGCGAGCCGGGCCGCGGGTGCCGCCACGCGTGTCACGCCGTCTGCTACACTGACGCCCACAGAGATGGCGTCGGACGACGGAATCAAGGCCGCACCCGCTCGGGTGTTGATCGTGGTTGCCGATCCGGCCTGCAGCGAGCGGGTTGGGGCGATCTGTACCCGTGCGGGCCATGAGGCCACGTTCGCCTCCAACACCGGTGCGGCGATTGACGTGATGGCAAGTCATCACCCGGACCTCGTCATCACCGCCGCACATCTCGACGATGGCGACCCGGTGGCGGTGATCGAGGCGGCCAAGGGGCTGGATGCGGCCCTGCCGGTGATCGCGTTGGCCGAGCCGACCGACGCCGCTGGAACGCGGGGGCTCGCGCAGGCGGGCGCGCTCGACGTCCTGCTGGGCGAGGTCGACGAGTCAGAATTGCTGGCGCTCACGGACCGCGCCCTGGCACGCGCTCGTGACGTCGCCGAAGCGGTCCGCGCGGTTCGGGAGTCGAAACCCGAGTTGCCGGAGATCGTCGGTCGAGACCCGGCCTTGACGCAGGTGCTCGGAGGACTCGAACGCGCCGCGGGGACCGACGCCACGGTGCTGCTCGAAGGCGAGAGCGGGACGGGGAAGGAGCTCTTCGCGCGCACCGTGCATGGCTTGAGCGCGAGGTTGGATGGGCCGTTCGTCGCGATCAACTGCGCCGCCATTCCGGAGACGCTGCTCGAGTCTGAACTGTTCGGACACGAGAAGGGGGCGTTCACCGGCGCGGTGGCGCGCAAGCCGGGCAAGTTCGAGGTGGCGGACGGTGGCACGCTGTTCCTTGACGAGATCGGCGATCTTCCGGGCGCGCTCCAGGCCAAGGTCCTCCGGGCAGTCGAGCATCGGACCTTTGAGCGGATTGGCGGGACCAAGTCGCTGAAGGTCGACGTGCGCCTCGTGGCGGCGACCAACCGAGACCTCCGAGCCCGGGTGGCGGCCCGCGAGTTCCGCGAGGACCTCTTCTTCCGCCTGTCGGTCTTTCCGATACAGATCCCACCGCTGAGGGAGCGGACGACAGACATTCCGCTGCTGGCCCGGTATTTCATCGAGCGGTGCAGTCGTGAGCTCGACCGACCGACACTGTCGCTGTCGAAGGCGGCCGAGGATCGGCTGATCGAGCACGACTGGCCAGGCAACGTACGCGAGCTACAGAACTGCGTCGAGCGGAGCGTGATCCTCTGTGAGGCCGACGAGATCGGTCCCCACCACCTCGATGTGACCGGCGCGGCGCCGGTGGGGCCGGCGGTGGACCCGTGGGAGATGGTCGACTTGACCGGCCGGTTGGAGGAGGTGGTCGCCCGCGCGGTCGCGGAGGTCGAGAAGCGGAAGATCGTCGAGGCCCTGGACGCGTCCGCCGACGATACGGGCCGAGCTGCCGACATGCTGGCTATCAGTCACCGCGCATTGCTCGACAAGATGAGCACGCATGGACTGACGACCGGCAGGGTCGTCTAGGGGGTGGCCCCTATCTGATACCGATCACCTTCAAGGCGTGCCGGATGTCCCGGTCGCTCACATCGTCCACAATCTGCGTGTCGCCGATGCCGCGGGGCAGGACCATGTGGAGACGTCCCTCCACGACCTTCTTGTCACGGTGCATCGCGGTGATGATCTCGTCGGCTGGGAGGTCGGACACCGAAGGCAGCGGACCCATGTTGCCGATCAGGTTGGACAGGGCCTCGCGGTCGGCTTCCGAGAGCAGCTCCCGGCGTACCCCCAGTTCGGCGGCCACCAGCATGCCGTAGCCGACTGCCTCGCCGTGGCGCAGGCGCCTGTAGCGGGTCACCGCTTCGAGGGCGTGTCCGGCGGTATGACCGTAGTTGAGGATCCGACGGCGATCGCCTTCCCGTTCGTCGGCGGCGACGACGTCGGCCTTGATGCGACACGACTCGGCGATGATCTCGGACATCACCTCGCCATCCCGGGCAAAGATGCGTGACAGCTCGTTGCCCAATTGGTCGAAGAGTGGGCGGCTGGCGATCACGCCATACTTTACGACTTCGTACAG
>CAJWMX010000013.1 GCA_913043805.1 uncultured Acidobacteriota bacterium
GCCGGCGTCCATGGTGGTTCCGGCAAACAGCACCGCCATCACCGTCAGCAGCGTCGCGGCGAACTCGTAGGAGATGCCCACGCCGCTCGACACGATCGTGGCGCCCCCCTCCACGAACGCGCCCATGCCACCGTTGCCGAACTCGGAGTACATCGCCTCCCAGTCACCGAGCGAGGCGAACCCGGCCGTGGCGGCGATGATCGCGACGAGTGCCAGCGACCCTTCTCCGGCCGAGCCCAGGTAACCGACGAATCTGGCGTCGGTCTCCTTGTCGAGCTGTTTGGAGGTCGTGCCTGAGCCGACCAGGCCATGGAAGCCCGAGATGGCCCCACAGGCGATGGTCACGAACAGCAGGGGCACGATTGGTGGCGCCGAGGCTGGCACATTCGGGTTGATCGCCGGTGCGACGATGGTCGGGCTGGCGATCATGACCGCGCCGTAGAGCAGCCCCAATCCCACGAAAAGCTGAATGCCGTTGATGTAGTCACGTGGCTGGAGCAACAGCCACACCGGAAGCAGCGACGCAATTCCCGCGTAGATGAACAGGATGATGATCCACTGCGCACCCGGAGCCAGTCCCAGGAACTCCGCGGGCAGCGAGAGCGGGACCAGCTCACCGAGATAGATCACGGCGTACAGAATCAACGTGCCGCCGATTGTCGGCCAGAGAATCGGTACATGCATCCGGTAGATCAGGATGCCGATGCCGATCGCGACGGCGACGGCGGTCCAGGTCGGGATGACGGCGCTGGGCGTGGACTGCAGCTCGACAGAGATCGCGACGCCAAACACCGCGTTGACCATCATCAGCAGGAAGAAGACGACGATCATGAACAGGGTCCGGGCACGGTGGCTGACCACGTCGCCTGTGAGTGCGCCCACCGACTTGGCCTGGTTCCGGACGCTGGCCCAGACGGCTCCGAAGTCGTGGACGCCAGCGAAAAACATGGTGCCGAAGATGACCCAGAGGAAGGCTGGCAACCAGCCCCAGATCACGGCGATACCGGGACCGATGATCGGGGCGGCGCCGGCCACTGCGGTGAAGTGGTGGCCCCAGAGCACGACCCGATTGGTCGGCAAGTAGTCGATGTCGTCACGCTGTGCATGCGCCGGGGTCTCGAAGTTGGGATCGAGCTGGTAGATCTTCTGGGCGATGAACTTCGAATAGAACCTGTAGCCGACAAAGATGGCTCCGAGCCCGATGACCGCAAGAATAGTGGCATTCATCAGCGTGAATCCTCGTCCCGACGTGACAGACCGGCTGGCAAAGTCAGCCTATTCTACACAGGTGTACGGGCTCTTGGCCGACCTGACGGTGGTCCTGCATGGCGGCTTCGTGCTCTTCGTCGTGCTGGGCGGCGTGCTGGTCTGGAAATGGCCCTGGCTCGCGTGGGTACATCTGCCGGCCGTCGTCTGGGCGATCGGCATCGAATGGGTCGGCGGGATCTGCCCGCTCACCGACCTCGAGCATTGGCTACGAGTGGCCTCCGGCGTGGCGGTGTCCGAGGGGGACTTCGTCGACCGGTTCGTCCTGTGGTGGCTGTATCCGGAGGGGCTGACTCGTACGCACCAACTCGCGTTGGGCGGGGCGCTGCTCCTGGGCAATCTGGCGGTCTATGGTCACTGGCTACGGCAGCGGCGGCCGGGTCTCAGAGCCGGGGAGCGAGCGTGAGTTGCGCGTCGAGGCCTGGGGCCGGTCCGGGCCGATCACTGTTGCATAATAGGTAGGATGCACAGTCGGCGTCGTCGGTGTTCATGGCTACTGGGTCTCCTGTGCCTGATCGCGGCCTGCGGTCCGGGCGGGTCGCCCTCGGTCGCCGACTCGCCACTTACCGAGTCCACGTCGGGCGAGACCGAGCCGGCGCCGGCCGACGGCGGGCCCGTCATCGTGGCGTTGGGTGACAGTCTGACGGCGGGCCTCGGCCTCGAAATCGAAGACGCCTATCCGACGCTCCTCGAACGCCAGCTGCGCGCGGAGGGGTTCCGGGTCACGGTCGTCAACGCCGGGGTCTCGGGCGATACGACCGCGGCGGGACTCCGTCGCGCGGAGTGGTCGCTCGTGGGGGACGTCCGGGTGCTTATCCTGGCCCTGGGCGGGAACGACGGGCTCCGCGGACTACCGGTCGATCAGATGAAACGGAATCTGGCCGAGATCGTCTCTTTGGCCCAGGAGCGGGGAATCAAGGTGCTGCTGGCCGGGATGGAGGCGCCGCCCAACTTCGGCGCGCGCTACACCTCTGAGTTTCGCGCCGTCTTCCAGGAGTTGGCCGAGGAATACGAGCTCGGTTTCATGCCCTTCCTGCTAAACGGCGTGGCTGGCGATCCGAGGCTGAACCAGGACGACGGCATTCATCCGAACATCGATGGCGCCGCGATCGTGGCCACGCGGGTCCGCGAGGCGCTCGAGCCGTTGCTGAGCGAACTCGGCGAGAGCGCACCGTAGGTCGGGCGCCGCGGGAACTACGGATGATTGAGCTACGAGGTGTGTCGAAGACGGTCGTGAGCGGCTCCGCGTCGCTGACAATCGTGCAGCCGATCGATCTGACGGTGGGCGCTGGGCAATATCTGTCGTTGGTTGGCCCTTCGGGAAGCGGCAAGTCCACTCTGCTCGGTTTGATCGCCGGGCTTGACGTCCCTACCACCGGCTCGGTCGTGATCGACGGCATCGACATCACGACGCTGGACGAAGATGCGCTGGCGCAGTTGCGGGGACGGAAGATCGGGTTCGTGTTCCAGTTCTTCCACCTCGTGCCGTCGCTCACCGCGCTCGAGAACGTGTTGGTGCCGCTCGAGATCGCTGGCGTGGACAACCCTCGAGATCGGGCCGGCGCACTGCTGACCGAGGTGGGCCTCGACGACCGCACGCACCACTATCCCGCGCAGCTGTCTGGCGGCGAGCAGCAGCGGGTGGCCATTGCGCGGGCACTGGCCAATGATCCGCCTATTCTGCTGGCCGACGAGCCGACCGGGAACCTCGACAGCGCCAACGGGCGCCACATCATCGAGTTGCTGCAGCGGGTGAACGAGGAGCGACAGACGACGGTGGTGCTGGTGACCCATGACGCCGAGCTGGCGGCCTCGGCCGACATCCAGCTCCGGATGCGTGACGGCCTCGCCGAGCGGGTCGACCAGGTCGCCGACGAGGTGGCCGGATGAGCTTCGTGCTCCGGATGGCGGCGCGTGAGCTTCGCGCGTCGTGGCGTCGTCTGCTGTTCTTCTTCATCTGCGTCGCGGTCGGCGTCAGCGCGATCGTGGCGCTCCGCTCGCTCATTCAGAGCGTCGCCCTCACGATGACCGCGGAGAGTCGGGCGCTGACGGCCGCCGACATCCTCATCGAAACCGACCAGCCCTGGACGGAAGAGGCGACCGCGCTGATCGACGAGATGCTGACCGCCGAGCCCGAGCTCCGGCGGATGGCCTCGGTCGAGATGCCGTCCATGGCGCGCCCCAACGACCAGGCGTCGACGGTGACCAAGGTCGTTCAGTTACGAGGCGTCGAGGCCGACTTTCCCTATTACGGTATGTTCGAGCTCGGTGACGGCCTCGAGTACGACCACGCCCTGCTCGCGGGCGGCGGAGCGCTCGTGCGTCCGGAGCTGCTGACCCAGCTCGGTGTGTCGGTGGGCGACGAGTTGCGGATCGGGGAGAGCACTTTCGAGATTCGTGGGGTGATCTACCGCGAGCCGGGACGCCAGCTCGGCGCGTTCAGCTTCGGTCCGCGGGTCATCGTGGATCTGGCCGACCTGGAGGCGACGGGGTTGCTCACGTTCGGCTCCCGCGTCGAGCGACAGCTCCTGCTACAGCTGCCAGATGCCCGCATCGACCCGCTGATCGCCGCCATGCGGGAGCCATTGCGCGACTCCTATACACGGATCCGGTCCTATCGCCGGACCGAGGACCGGATCGCGCGGAACATGGGCCGCGCCGAGGACTATCTGAGCTTGATCGGGTTCGTCGTCGTGGTGCTGGGAGGCATCGGCGTCTGGAGCGTGACCCGGGTGTTCGTCCAGCAACGGGTACGCAGCGTCGCCATTCTGAAGTGTCTCGGGGCCACCAGCCGACAGGTGCTGGCGATCTACGTCGCCCAGGTGCTGGCGTTGGGGCTCGGGGGCGCGCTTCTCGGGGTGGCCATGGCGGCCGTCGGTCTGGCGGCGATCCCGCCGTCGATCGCGGAAGAGGCGGCCGCCGCGACCGGCATCGAAGAGATTCGCTACGGGTTGACGGCGTCAGCCGTCGCGCAGGGGCTGGGTGTCGGCGTGGTGGTGTCGCTGCTGTTCGCGCTCGGGCCGTTGCTCGAGATGCGTGCCATCAAGCCGCTGGCGTTGCTGCGATGGGGCATGGTGACGGCGGGTGGTTGGGATCGCGTGCAGGCGGTCGTGGTGGTCGTGCTGACGCTGGGGCTGGTCGCTCTGGCGAGCTGGCAGGCGGCGTCGCTCGAAGCCGGATTGTGGGTGTGTGGCGGGTTTGCCGCCATCGCCGTGGTGCTGCATCTTGTGGGGCAGGGGCTGGTGCGCGTCATCCAGCCGCTGGGCGACGGCGCGAGATTCGCGTTTCGGCACGCCGTCCTCAACCTGGGACGGCCGGGTAACCAGACCCGTGTGATTCTGCTCGCGGTCGGACTCGGCAGCTTTTTTATCATCGGGATTCATGCGGTGCAGACGAACCTCCTGGGGGCGTTCGCGCTCGAGATCCGGGAGGACACGCCGGACATGTTCCTGATCGACGTCCAGCGGGATCAGACCGACGGCGTCGAGGCGTTGCTCGAGCGGGAGCTCGGCGCCGCGCCCAGGCTGCTGCCGGTGTTGCGAGCCCGCGTGACCGGCGTGCAGGGCGACCGCACCACCCTCGAGTCAGCGGCCGAGGGCCGGAGGCGAGGAGTCGGGCGGGAGTTCACCGTCACCTACCGGGCCGAGCTGGCCGAGAACGAACGGGTCATCGACGGGGACTTCTGGGAGCCGACCACGACCGACATCGCGGAGGTGTCGGTAGAGGAGAGCGTGCAGGAGCGTCTCGACCTCGTGATGGGAGACATGCTCCGCTTCGACATCCTGGGACGGGAAATCGAGGCCCGGGTTACCAGCGTGCGTACGGTCGACTGGGACGATACCCAGAGCGGCGGCTTCATGTTCCTGTTCCGCCCCGGCCCGCTCGATGAGGCGCCACACAGCTTCATCGCGTTTCTGCAGGGGCCGCCGGACACCGAAGGGCGCGCCCGTTTGCAGCGGGACCTCGTGGCCGGTTTCCCGAACATCTCGGTGATCGATGGCCTGGAGGTGATCGCCACAATCCGGCGGATCCTCGACTATGTCACCCTGGCGATCACGGTCGTAGGTGGAATCGCGTTGCTGAGTGGCGTGTTGATCCTGATCGGCTCGGTCGCGATGACGAAGTTCCAGCGGCTCTATGAGACGGCCATCTTCAAGACGATGGGAGCGACTAGTCGCACGATCGTGCTGATGCTCATGCTGGAGTACGGCACGCTCGGGGCGCTGGCCGGGGTGGTGGGTTCGTTGGGGGCGCTGGCTCTCACCTGGGGACTGACCCGATATCTGCTGGAGATCGCGTGGAATCCCGCGCCGCTTGTGAATCTGACTGGCCTGGTGCTGACGACGCTGGTCGTGGGCGTGGTTGGCGTGGTGGCCAGTCTCGATGTGCTCCGGAAGAAGCCGCTCGGTACCCTGCGGGCCGAGTGAGCGGGGAGCCATCTGCTATGATCGCGGTTTTTCCCCCGCGTGAACGCCGCGGCGGGGGCGGCGGGACGGCGTTGTCGACACCGGCCGAGGACTCGGTCGGGAGCGTGCGCCGCGGGCCACTACAGGGAGCGCCATGGACGTATCGACGCACAAGGACGCGCTGTTGCGAAAGCGCTCGGAGATTCTCTCGGCCGGCGCCGGCGCCAAGCCGATCCAGTCGACCGAGGGCACGAGCAGTCGTCAGGGCGACTTGGCCGATCAGGCGACAGGAAACAACGAAGTCCACATCCAGCTAAAGCTGAAGCAGACCGACGCCAAGATTCTGCAAGCCATCGAAGAGGCGCTCTGGCGGATCGAGCAGGGTACCTACGGGGTCTGCCGCGACTGCGGCGAACCGGTGGCCGCGGCCAGGCTCAACGCGATTCCGTGGACGCGGGTCTGCATCACCTGCAAGGAGAAGCAGAGCGCCGGCTGACGGTCCTCCGCTCGGACCTCCTCCCGGTTGCGACGCCACCCCGAGCGCACCACCTCATGGGGCAGTCTCGCACGGCGGCCGTCGCGCTCGGTAGCAACCTCGGCGAGCGACAGGCGCACCTCGCGCACGCGGTCACGCGGCTCTCGTCGCTGCTGACCGAAGTCACGGTCTCTACCTTTATCGAGAATCCGCCAGAACATGGCGCGCCTGGTCCGCCATTCCTGAACGGCGTCCTGGTCGGCCAGACCGGCTTCACCGCGCGTTCCTTGCTTGAGACGCTTCTTCTGATCGAGCAGGAACGAGGTCGCGAGCGGGGCGAGTTGGGGGCGCCGCGAACGCTTGATCTTGACCTCGTGCTCCTTGGCGACCTGGTGGTCGACGAGCCGGGCTTGCAGCTGCCTCATCCCCGATTCCGAGCCCGTCCGTTCGTGCTTGGACCGCTCGCCGAGTTGGCGCCCACCCTGGTCGACCCGGTGAGCGGCTTGACCGTTGCCGCGCTGCACGCCCGGCTCTCTGAGTAACATCGCCGGAGCTCCGGTACGCGGCGGAAACGGAAATCCGATACCGGTCGTCAGAGCAGGCAAGGAGGTGGAGACATGCGTGGACAGATAGCGCTTGTGGGCGGAATGCTCAGCGTGGCACTGGTCACGGTGATGGCGCAGCCGCCGAACATCGCCGGCACCTGGAACATGACCTTCAACACCGACCAGGGCTCTCAGTCTGCGACGCTCACGATCGAGCAGGACGGTGAGACGTTCTCCGGCTCGGTGAGCGGCGACCAGGGCGAGATCTCCTTCGACGGCTACGGGGGCGGCGACTGGACCGCGACGCGCGGCGGCTGAGCCGCCGCCCTCGCGGTTCGTACCCTACTCGAAGCGGAGCGACTCGATCGGGTCGAGCTGCGCGCCCTTCCAGGCGGGGTAGAAGCCGAACAGAATCCCGATGATGGCCGCGAAGCTGACCGAGATGGCCACCGCGTCCGGTGGAACGCTGGTCGGCCAGGCGAGGAACTGCGTCAGCCCCTCGGCGATCCCGAAACCGAGACCGACCCCGACGAGGCCGCCCACCAGGCTCAGCGCCATTGCCTCGACGAGGAACTGCCAGAGCACGTCCTGGCCCTTGGCACCGACCGCCATCCGGAGACCGATCTCCCGGGTCCGCTCGGTGACCGACACGAGCATGATGTTCATGATGCCGATGCCACCGACGATAAGCGACACGATGGCGATGGCCAGCGTGAACATCGTCATCGTCTGCGTCGTGCTCGTCATCATGCTCATCATGTCGTCCTGGGTCCGGACCATGAAGTCGTTTTCCTGACCCGGGATGAGCTCGTGTTCGGCGCGCAGGACCGTTTCGATCTCCTCGGTGGTCTGGGCGATGCGGTCTGACGATCGGGCGGAGATCGTAATGCCGGAGATGTTGGTGCCGTCTCGACCTCTCAGCTTGCGTTGCACGGTGGTGTAGGGCGCAAGGATCGTGTCGTCTTGGTCCTCGCCGAAGGTGCCCGATCCCTTCACCGTCATCACGCCCACGACGCGGAACGACTGGTTGCGTACGCGGATCTGCTGACCGACGGCGTCGACGCCCTCGCCGAACAGGTTGTCTCGCACGATTGATCCGATGACGGCGACCTTGGCGGCGCTGTTCACGTCCTGCGTGGTGAAGAAGGTGCCGTCCTCCACGTCCCAGTGGCGGATCAGCGGAAACTCGATGTCGACGCCCTCGATCCGGGTGAACCAGTTCTCCCCACCCGCCACCACCTGATCCCGGGTGCTGACGCTGGCTGACAGATACTGCGCCCCGGCGACCTGTTCCCGGATGGCGTCGACGTCACTGTCTTTCAGACGCGGCGAGGAACCCATGCCGCTGCTGACGCCGCCGCGACTCCAGTTGCCGGCCCGCACCATGATCAGGTTGGTGCCGCCGGCTCGGACCTGTTCTTCGATCTGCTGCTGCGCGCCGTTGCCGAGCGCCACCATGGTGATGACGGCGGCCACCCCGATGATCATGCCGAGCATGGTCAGGGCGGTGCGCATCTTGTTCCGCCCCAGGGCCTTCAGGGCGACGCGGAAGATCATCAGCAGTGACATCGGCGGCTACTCCTGGGTGGGAACCGGCGAGCGGTCCAGTTCCAGATCAATGTTATCGAACGCGGACGGTTCGCGCGCCTGGCTCGCGGCCGGCGGGGGCGACGATATCTCCGGTTCGTCGCTGTCTTCTTCCGCTGGCAGTGCCGCGAACTCGTCAGCGGCCATCCGGCGTACGCCGGTCGGATTGTCTTCCACGATCTTCCCGTCGCGAAACGCGATGATCCGGGTGCCGTACTCCGCGATGTCCTGCTCGTGGGTGATCAGCAGCACCGTGATTCCGCGCTCGGTGTTCAGTCGTTGGAAGATGTCCATCACCTCGATGCTGGTGCGGGTGTCGAGATTGCCGGTCGGCTCATCGGCCAGCAGGATGGCCGGATCGTTGACGAGCGCGCGGGCAATGGCGACGCGTTGCTGCTGACCGCCAGAGAGCTGGTTCGGATAGTGTCCCATGCGGTCGCCGAGTCCGACCGACTCGAGCGCCTCCTGGGCACGGCGGTGCCGTTCCTTCCCGCGGATGCCGTCTCCGTTGTACAGCAGTGGGAGCTCGACGTTGTCTAGCGCACTGGTACGAGCGAGCAGGTTGAATCCCTGGAAGACGAACCCGATCTTGCGGTTGCGGACCTCAGCGAGGGCGTTCTTCGAGAGAGTCGATACGTCGTGCCCATCGAGGATGTAGCTGCCGTCGGTAGGACGATCGAGGCAGCCCAGGATGTGCATGAAGGTCGACTTGCCGGAGCCAGACGGGCCGATGACGGCCACGAACTCGCCCTTGGTGATGTCGACCGACACCCCGCGAAGTGCCCGGACCTGGATCTCGCCCAGGTCGTAAACCTTCGTCAAGCCCTGGACGGAGATGCTCGGTGTCATGAGAGCTACCGACCGCGACGGCCGAACTGCGGCATCAACGGCGAGCTTGCGCCACCCCCGGGTCCGTCGACTGATCCGCCTTCCGGGGTGGTGACCCCGGTGACCAGCTGCGCGCCCTCGCTCACGCCGGCGCGCGGCGGTGCGGGCGCCGGCGCGGGTTGGGGCTGGTCGGCTTCGAGCCGTGCGACGAGTTGTTCCAGGTTACGACGAGCGTCGCCGTCCTCGAGCGCCGCGATCTGCTCGCGGAGCTCGGCGATCTGCGGGTCTTTGGTCCGCTTGGGCGCTTCGCGCCGTCCACCGCCTCCTCGGGCGCCGAGGAGCTCGGTGGCGGTTCCATCGGTGACCCCGAGGCGCACGTCCACGGCCTGGAGCTGGTCGCCCTGCATGACCCAGACCCGGCCCGTCGATTCGCTGATCTCGATGGGCGCGAACAACGCATCGATCGTGGTCGCGCCCCGATCGACGGCGGCGACCGCCGGTGCGTTCGCGTTCCCACGGCGTCGTCCGCCGCCTCCGCCGTCCCCGCCACGACCGCCGCGGCCGCCCCCGCGCGCGGCGAAGAACTCGACGCGTTGCTCGGGCGACATGTTCTGCATCCGTTCGCGGAAGGCTTGTCGGTCGGCGTCGCTCATGTCACCGAAGCCGCCACGGTCCCCGCCGGGCCCTCCCTGGCTACGGCGGCCGCCCCCGCCACCTCGCTGCAGGATGTCGGGCACCGGCTGATTGAGGGCCGCGAACATCTCTGGCGTTGGACGGAAGCGCAGCGCGCTGTTGGGCACGCGCAAGACGTCTTCGCGACGGGCGATCTCGAGGGTGACGGTGGCGGTCATGCCCGGCTTGAGCTTGAGCTCGTTGTTGGGCACGTCGATGACCGTCGCGTAGGTGACGACGTTCTGCACCACGACCGGCTCGAGGCGGATCTGAGACACGGTGCCCGTGAACTCTTCGGCGGCGTAGGCGTCGACGGTGAACGTGACGTCCTGTCCCGGGCGGATCCGGCCGACGTCGGACTCGTCGATGTTGGCGATTACCTGCATCTTGGTGAGGTCGGCCGCGATGATGAACAGCTCGGGGGCCGACATGCTGGCGGCCACGGTTTGCCCGACATCGACCTGCCGCGCGATCACGATGCCATCGATCGGAGCCGTGATGACGGTGTGTCCGAGATTGACTTCGTTCTGGTTGAGCGAGGCACGTGACTGGGTCACGCTGGCCTCGGACGACTTCAGCTGGGCCTCGGCGGACCGAACCGCAACCTGCGCTGCTTCCAGCTCGGAGTCCGCGATCAGGTCCCGGCTGGCGAGGTCTTCGGAGCGGGCGAGCTGGGTCTGGGAATCTTCGAGCGTGACCCGCAACCGCTCGACGTCGGCTTCGGCCCGGGCCAGATTCGCTTGTGCCTGCTCGATCTGCGTTTCGAACAGCGACGGCTCGAGCCTGGCGATGACGTCGCCTTCCCGGACAATCGAGTTAAAGTCGGCATACAGCTCTTCGATGATGCCCGAGACCTGGCTGCCCACCTGCACCGTGGTCACCGCCTCGAGCGTGCCGGTGGCCCCGACCGTGTCGACGACATCGCCTCGGTTGAGCGGCACGGTGCTGACTTCAGGCACGAACTCGGTCGTCCGGAAGCCGAGGTAGCCATAGGCGGTGAAGCCGGCGCCGACGAGTAGAACGAGTACGAGCAGTTTCTTCATGGGGTGCAACCCTCGTTAGACGGGTCGGACGGTGATGGTGCCCACACCTATTGAATAATCTGAATCCCCGCCGAAGACAGCGACGTGCGCTGCACCCGGTCGAGTTCCACTAGCGCCTTCTGCTGATCCAGGATGGCCCGGAGCTCGGTGTCCTGGGCCGTCGCCAGGTCTCGCTGCGCCTGGACGACGAAGAAGTTGGTGGTCAGACCGGCCTCGAACCGGCTCTGTTCCGCCGCCAGTTGCTCTTCGGCCAGCTCGCGGGCCGCCGTCGCGGCCTCGATGCGGCGCTCGATCGAGCGAATCTGGACCACCGCGTTGGTGACCTCGGTGGCCACCTGTAGCTGGAGCTGGCTCAGTTGCGCCTGTACCTGCTGGGTCTGCAGCCTGGCCCTCGCGTATGCCGCGTCGGCCGCGCTCTGGCCCAGCGGGTAGCTGACGTTCACGCCCACGGTCCACACGGGGAACTCGGCGTCGAACAGCTGATTGAAGGCGTCACCGATCCCGCCGGGGAGCTCTGTCGTGACCGCGCCGCCGAGCCCGGTTCGGACGAAGCGGGTGCCGCCCTGGCCCTGCAGCTGGTATGACGCGGTGAGATCCACCGAGGGCAGTCGGTTGTTGCTCATCGCCGAGAGATTGACTTCGTTGATGTCCAGCTGCCGACGTGACCGGGCGATGTCGGTCCGCTGGTCGATGGCGGCGCGCACCGCCTGTTCGAGGTCGATCGGTTCGGGCGACAGGGTCGGCAGGTCCACGGGGGTGATCGTGGCAGTCCAGAACTCGTCCTGCGTGCCGTTGACGATGAGTTGCTTCAAGGCGAGCTCGGCGACCGCGAGCGACTGCTCGGCCGCCGCCAGCGACTGACGACGGGCTGCCGCTTCTGAGCGCGCCTGCACCACGTCGATCGGCGCCAGGGTGCCGATCTCGACTCGCGCCTCGTTGTCGCGGATGAGTTCCTCGGCCAGATCCAGCGCCTGCTGCTGCACCGCCAGGGTCTGAGTTGCGTAGACCAGGTCCCAGTAGGCGTTTCTCACTGAAGAGACGGTGTTGGTGATCGACTGGCGCAGATCGATGTCGGCGATGTCCCGGTTGATCCGGGTGACCTGGATCTGCTGGCGGGTCGCGTCGATCTTGAAGCCTCTGAGCAGTGGCTGGGTATAGGAGGCCTGGAACGTCGACCGGTAGCTCGGGTTGAAGCTCGAGAAGAAGTTGGTGGAGGCGCTGCGGTTGTTGTTGAAGTTCAGCGTATAGCTGCCGCCACCCAATTGCACCGCCTGCGTCATCCCCCCGTTGAAGACCGCGGTGTCGCTCACGACCGCTTCGCCGCCGTCGAGCTGAGTCGAGGAGGGGGTTGTGCGCGAGGAATTGCTTAGGTTCGAGTTCAGCGTGGGGCGGTAGGCGGACAGCTGTTGGGCCAGTGTCAGATCGAACACCTGTGGGCTGAGCCGCTGGACGGCGAGGTCGAGGTTGCGTTCCAGCGCTCTCGCGAGCGCGTCGTCGAGCGTCAGGTTCACCTGTGGCCCGGAGCCCGGAACCTGGACCGACGCGAGCCGGGCGGTCGCCTGCGCCACGAGGTTCTCGATGACCGGATCCGGCGGTGCCTGGCTCGCCGCGGGGGTGGCGCACAACAGGAGGGCGCCGAGACTCAGGATGGAACCATTACGGAGATACTGCATCGATATTCGCTCCTCACACGCTCTCGGCCAGCGGGCCTCTCTCGAGGCCAAACCCGCGCCGGCTACTGACGTAGACCCGTCAAAGCGAGCCGCTATTCCAGATGTACTTCGAAAAAGGGCTCGGGTGTCCAGGCAGGCTAGCACCGCCGTCGATAGCTCGACCCGTCGGCTTCCGATTCGCTGTCCCACCACTCTTTAAGGGTGGTGCGCTGGCTTGCGCTCAGTACTCGGTACATGCGGAAGACCATTAGGGTTCGGGTCTTGCTGAGCTCGCTGCGCGCCGCCTCCACCCGATCGACCTGCCGGGTCACGTCGATTTCGGCGACGGTCATGTCGGCGATCATCTCCGAGAGCGTCCGTTCTTCAGCGTTGAGTCGGCGCCAGGATTCGCGCTGTTTTGGGCGCGATTGCCGGTAGATCTCTTCGAGCTCGGTGGACTGGCCCTCGGTGAGCTCAAGCATCGCCTTGACCTCGTCCGATTTCCACCAGTGATGGGGGTTGCGTCCCTGCTCGGAGGCTGCGGCCGGCGTGGCCAGCATGGTCCAAGCGCACAGCACGACCGCGGTGAGTCCTGCGTATCGCATCAGTCCGTCTCCAGACAGTGCAAAGAGGTTCCCATCTATTCTCCCAATACTGGCGAAAAATCGAAAACGTTTACTCGGGAACGTCGGATTCGGTGAATTCGCCCAGTCGCTCGATGACTTGCCCGACGACCGAGTCCGGGGTGGACGCGCCAGCCGTCAGCCCGACGGATACGGTGCCGCTGGGAAGCCAGTTGGACGAGGCTGTCTCGTCGGCGCCAGGGGTGGCAGGCGTCGTGGCGCCGTCCACCGGGCGGTGCCGGATTTCGTTGGCAGACAGTAGACAGCTTGCGTCGGCGATGTGGTAGGTCCTGAGGCGCCGACCGGCCAGGCGGGCCAGATTCTTCGTGTTGCTACTGTTGTAGCCGCCAATCACGATCATGATGTCGAGATCCCGGCGTTCGAGCAGCGCCGCCACGGCATCCTGGCGGTCCTGAGTGGCGCTGCAGATGGTGTCGAAGGCGCGGTAGTGGGCGTCCAGGTCGGCGGCCCCGTACCGGTCGAGCATCGCCTGTCGAATCATCTCGCCGATGGCCAGCGATTCGGACATCAGCATCGTGGTCTGGTTGGCGAGCCCGACGCGCTGGAGGTCGCGGACCGGGTCGAAGTCGGGTGACATGGCGCCGGCAAACCGCTGCGTGAAGCCGGTCGCGTCCTCTCCAGTGCGGATGAAGTTGCACATGAGGTCGGCTTCGTCCCGGTCCAGCACGACCAACGACCGTCCTCCGGGATACTGGAACACCTGGGATGCGGTTGCCTGGGTCTCCTCGTGCTTGACCTTCCCGTGGATGATGGCCGTGTAGCCATCGCGGGCATACTGCAATACGTTCTTCCAGACGTTCAGCACCGAGCCGCAGGTGGTGTCAACCAAGGTGCACCCCTGGCGCTGCAGCCGCGCCAGCATCGAGATGGTGACCCCGAACGCGGGCAGGATGACGACGTCGTTGGAGCCGAGTCCGTCGGCGTCGGTGCCGGGGTCGCTCAGAAAGCGTATGCCGGCCGCGCGGAGCCGGTGGTTCACCTGAGGATTGTGAATGATCTCGCCAGTCAGATAGATGGACCGGTCAGGAAACCGCCGCCGGGTCTGATACGCATAGTCGACCGCCCGGTCGACTCCGTAGCAGAAGCCGAACTCGGTCGCGAGATGGAGCCTGAGCCGCCCGTGTTGCCACTGGTAGTCGTCCCCGCGTATCTGGTCGATGAGGGCGCTGTGGTAGTCGGAGGCCAGCTGGTCGGCGACCTCGTGCTTGAGCGCCAGCCCCTTCCGGAACATGGGCGCCGGAACGGCGGGTGCGTCGTCGGAAACGGGGCCGGAGGTCACCGGATATCGACAGGAAGATCGCCGACGTGGGGCGTCAGCGCGTCGATCGACTCGAGCTCGGAGACGAGAAAGCTGGTCAATTCGAGGTCATCGTCAGCGAGGAAGGCTTCGTTCCCCATGATCTCATCGAAATCGTCAAGGGTTAGCGACGCCTGCCCGTCCGCGGCGTGCCGCAGGCCGTTCCCGAGCGGCGGAAGCTCGACCGTTCCCGTCATGTCGTAGGTCGGCGCGACGGTCTGTGGCCCCTGGGCGATGGCGATGTCGCTCGCCGAATTTTGGTCGGTCAACGGCACGTCATGAAAGTGCATCAGTTGGCCGGCGCCAACGCCGATCACGAGACCGGCAGCTGTCGCGGCCCACACCCAACGGCCGGTGCGGACGGCAGTCTGGGGCAATGGCCGGACGGAGAACGGGAAACGGATGACCTTCGCCGGCGCCTCGGCGCCGACCAAGGTGGCGAGCCGATGGCTGATCCGTCGACGTTGCGTCTGTAGCCGCTCCGAGGTGAACACATCGTCGAACCCCGCGACGGCTTCCTGGCGAACCAGGTCCAGCGCGTCGGTGGTCTCGACTAGGGCGGCCTCACATTTCGGACACTGCTCCGCGTGGCCCAGGGGCTCGGGCGCGTCGGTTTCGCCGGTCGCCAGGGCCACCAGTTCGTCCTCGGTCAGGTGACCACCCGCACGCGCCCAGAGGCGAGACAGGGCCGCCGCCTTCGCGCGAAGCTGTTCGGTCATAGTGTCTGGTCTGTGGCTAGGCCCCACGCCCGGGAGCGCGAACGCGGCCACGAGTGGCCCACGACTCCCGCTCGAGGAGCCCCCGAAGTTTCCGTACCGCGCGGAACAGGTGTACGCGAACCGTGGACTCGTTCAGCCCCATGATCACGCTGACCTCCCGCGCCGGGCGTCCCTCGAGATGACTGAGGATGACGGCGGTACGCTGTCGGGTCGGAAGTTGGTCGATCGCCGTCTCGAGCCGAGCCCGGCGCTCCTTGGCGAGGAGCGTGGTTTCGGGAGACGGGTCGTGACTGGGCGGTTCTTCGGCGACGACGCCTTCCCGCGGGTCGGACGGCGTCAGCCAGCGAGCGCGACGATTTCGCGCCTTCAGCCGGTCCAGACACGCGTTGACGAGAATCCTCGTAAACCACGGTTGGAAGAATAGGTCCTCGCGAAAAGAGGGCAGATGCAGGAATGCCTTGAGAAAGGCATCTTGCACGACTTCATCGACTTCGGCCGGATCCCGCAAGTAGTGATACGCGATCCGCGAGGCGCGCCGTTGTTGCCGGTCGACGATCGCCTCAAAGCGTTCGGCGGCCCGCTCTCGCTGCCCGTCGGCCAGCAACTGCTTGACCTCGGCGGAGAGCTCGGTTTCGACCGTCGGCTGACGGCCCGCTGCCCGGGGCTTTTCCGGCCCCTGTTCCTTTAGACGTGTCGCGGCAGCTTTCATTTACCCACCAATCGGAAGCTCATTATAATACAGGCACTGGTCGGGGTCTCGTCGCTGTAGACGAGGCGCGGAGACCTGTGTCGGGTGAGGAACGGTGTGACCGAGACGACGCCAGTCGGCGATTCGCAGACGATTCTGCTCGTGGAGGACGAGCCCGCCATCTAGGCGCTGATCGGGCGGATGCTGGAGGGCGCCGGCTATGAGTTGCTCGAGGCCCGGAACGGCGACGAGGCGATGACGATGGCCGATCGACACGACGGTTCGATCGATCTGTTGTTGACCGACGTCGTGATGCCGCGCATGAACGGGTTCGAGCTGGGCCGGCGGATGGAGCGAGCGCGGCCGGAGACGACGGTCCTCTAGGTCTCAGGGTATTCGAGTGACTCGTCGGAGGTGCGAGACGGCCTGCGCACCTTGGGACCGGCGTTTCTGCTCAAGCCGTTCACCCAGGACGCGCTGCTTGGGAAGATCCGGGAAGTCCGCCGCGCCTAGTCGCTGTTCCACTCAGCCGCCTTCACGAGTGTTCCAGGGTAGTAGTGGGCCAGGATGGCCTCGACGGAGTGTCCGCGCCGCGCGCGCGCGATCGCGCCGGTCTGGCAGAGCCCCACACCGTGCCCGAACCCGTCGCCGGTGAACTCGATCGTCGTGGCCGTGGCCATGAGCTGGAAGCGCGTGCTGCGGAATGACCGCGCGCCCAACTGACGAGCGATGACGGCTCGAAAGCGTTCGCCACGGACCACCCTGGTCACCTCGCCGACGATCTCGATCGACGTGACACGGCCCGCCTGGTCGCGTTCGAGAACTCGTAGCCGGTCCAGGCGATTGCCGGGGTTGGTTTTCTCGGAGTTCGCAAGAATTCGATGGAGGTGACTGCGCTCCAGACGCACCTTCCAATCGTCACGCGGGGCGATCACGCAGAACTGGTCTCGGACCCCGCCCAGATACGGTGGGGTCGGTCCGCCCCACACTGTGGTCGCCGAGCTCGTATGCCCGCCGCAGTCGGCATGAAACAGCGCTTCGATGATCTCGTGGCCGTCACTGACGACCAGTCCCCGGGTCGTGTCGACCGCGGCGGTGACGCGCGCGGACACGGCCGAAGTCTGTTCTTCGGCAGGCCTGTACACCTGGCAATGCGTAGTAGCGCAGAGGTCGAAGCCATCATGTTCGTGCCGGCCCAGGTTTGCCAGGGCATAAGTGCGGGCCAGGATGGCCTGGAGTTGCGCCAGGCGGTCGCCGACTGCGGGGTCGGGCTGACCGACCGGCATCTCCACCGGCACCGAGCCGCGGACGTATTCCT
Source organism: uncultured Acidobacteriota bacterium (assembly GCA_913043805.1). Lineage (GTDB taxonomy): Bacteria > Acidobacteriota > Vicinamibacteria > Vicinamibacterales > UBA8438 > UBA2994. Next base: position 17,141 of record CAJWMX010000013.1, read on the forward strand.
CGAGCGGCAGATGGCGAATCTCGGGTCGACCGTCGATCACGACGTTGATCCGCAGCAGCGGACCTGTGTCCGGCGCCGGCGCATCGGTGACCGACGGAAACGGTCTCGGCCCCTGGGTCACGGGCGCCGGCCCCCGGGTGGCGCAGTGAGCCGAGGCCAGGGCGAGGGCCAGGAGCACTGCGGGGCGCAGAACGTGGCGCTGGCGACGGGGCGAGAAAGCACGGAATCCAGTCACAGCGTCTCTATCGGCCGA
>CAJWMX010000014.1 GCA_913043805.1 uncultured Acidobacteriota bacterium
TGTACCCCGGTCAACACGACCTCGCGAAACCCACCCTGCACGGCGTGATCCACCGCCCGGTCGATGTGAGGAAGGGGCAGACTCCGCCCGCGTCCCCGGGTCGTCGGGATCACGCAGTAAGCACACGGCTGGTCGCAGCCGGTCTGCACCCGCAGCATGAAAGCCGCGCGGCCAACGAGACCCGGCGTGAGCGGTGCTCCACAGGCCCCGGCGCCATCGCCATAGCGGTCGGCCGTCGACGGGGTCCCGTCCCCCAGCAGCCGGTCGGCAATGGTGTGCTTCTCGTCGTTTGGCACCACCACCGGCGCCCCCGGCAATGCCTCGATCACCTCGGACGCGCGGGTGGCATAGCAGCCCGTCACCACGAGCTGCGCGTCTGGATTGAGCCGCGCCACGCGTCGAAGCGTCTGCCGCGTGCCCTGATCCGCGGTCGCCGTCACCGAGCAGGTGTTGATCACGACCACATCCGCCTCGTCGACCGGCGCGCGGACGGCTCCCCGCCCCCGAAGCTCGGCTTCGAGTTGCAACGAATCGGCCTGATTCACGCGGCACCCGAAGGTGGTCACGGCATAGCGCACGAGACTCACCCTATCACGCGGCATTGACCGCCCACGACGCACGTACGTCGCGGACCAGAACTGACATAGGATCGACCGACCGCACGTTCCACCCCTGCTGTCTGGAGGCCCCGATGCGTCTGACCCCATGGACCCCGATTGCCGCGCTGGCGGCCGTGACCGTTGTGTTGGGCCTGCCCGAACCCGCCCCGGTGGTCACCGTGGCGGCTCCACTCGTCCAGAACCCGCATCTCGAGGAGCTGAAGGACGAAGTTGTCGTTGACGTCGAGAGCCGACGGGACTTCACCCAGCAGATGGTGGACATGATCTTCAGCTTCAACGAGCTGGGGTTCCAGGAATTCGAGACCCAGCGGTATGTCACCGGCATCCTCGAAGACCACGGCTTCGACGTGGAGCAAGGCGTGGCCGGCATGCCCAGCGCCTGGTGGGCCAGCTGGGGTTCGGGGTCGCCGGTCATTGCCATCGGGACCGATGTGGACGGCATACCGCAGGCGTCACAGAAGCCGGGCGTCGCCGCGAGGGAGCCGCTCGTCGAGGGAGGACCTGGCCACGGCGAGGGCCACAACGCAGGGCAGGCGCTGAATATCACGGCGGCGCTCGCGGTGCAGAAGATCATGCAGCGAGAGCAGCTGCCGGGCACGCTGATCATCTGGCCCGGGATCGCCGAGGAACAGCTGGGCGGCAAGGCGTACTTCGTCAAGGCTGGGCTCTTCGACGACGTCGATGTGGTGCTGTACTCGCACGTCTCCAGCGGTATGTCGGTGAGCTGGGGCGAGAGCGGCGGCAACGGCCTGGTGTCGGTCGAGTATCTCTTCGAGGGTGAGGCGGCCCACGGCGCTGGCGATCCCTGGAACGGCCGGAGCGCGCTCGACGCGGTAGAGCTGATGAACATCGGCTGGAACTTCCGCCGCGAACACCTGCGGATCCAGCAACGCTCCCACTATGTGATCAGCAACGGCGGCGACCAGCCGAACGTGGTGCCGCCCACGGCCGCAGGCTGGTACTTCTTCCGCGAGACCGACTACCCGAACATCATGCGGATGTGGGACATCGGCAATCAGATGGCCGACGGTGCCGCCATGATGACCGGCACGACGGTCGAGTCACGGGTACTGGGCGCGGCCTGGCCCCAGCATATGAACAAGCCGCTGGCCGAGGCGGTCCACACGAACATGCTCGACGTGGGGATGCCGCAGTGGAGCGAGGACGACCAGGCGCTCGCGAAGGCCGTGCAGCGACTGGTGGGCGCCCCGGAGCGTGGGCTCTCCACCGAGATCAGTCAGGAACTGCGCGGGCGAGAGGACATCCCAGACAACCAGCGACGCGGCGGGGGGTCTGACGACATCGGCGACATCTCCTGGGTCGCACCAACCGTGGTGCTCCGATTCCCCTCGAACATCTCCGGCGGCGCGGGCCACAGCTGGAACAAGTCGATCGCCATGGCCACGCCGATCGCGCACAAGGGAGCCACCGCCGCGGCCAAGGTGTACGCCCGCACGCTCCTCGACATCCTCATGACGCCTGAGCTGGTCGAGAACGCCCGGGACTATTTCGACAACGTGCAACGCAAGGACATGGACTACACCTCGTTCCTGCGCCCCGAGGACGAGCCGGCGATCTGGCTGAACGAGGGGATCATGGACCGATTCAAGCCGCAGCTCGAGGAGTACTACTTCGACCCCTCTCGCTTCGACACCTATCTGGAACAGCTCGGGATCGAGTACCCGACCATCCGAGACAGCAACTAGGTTGAAGACCATGAAGTCGGCATCGAGACTTACGCCGAGGTCGTGAAGCTCCACCACGCCCGCCTGCTCGGCGCGACCGAGGGTAACGAAGTCCTGCGCGCGAATGCCGTTCGACACGAAGTCGACGTCGCCCGCCTCCAGTCGCAGCACCTCGGCGGCCTCATCGGCCACGATTTCGAGGGTGATCTGCTCGAGGTACGGCAGCTGCACTCCAGCCTCGTCCCGTCGCCAGTAGCCGACGTTCCTGCCGAAGACGTCCGCCAGATCCTGCGAGGGGGGCGCCGCGCCGCGGCCCTGACCACACAGCTTCTGGCGTTCGGCCGCAAGCAACCTCGGAGCCCGACGGCCCTGGAACTCAACGCCGTGGTCGCCAACCTCGAACCATTGCTCCTGCACAGCATGCGTGAGGACGTCAGGCTCGACCTCCAACTGTCGCCCGGTTCGTGCACCGTCACGGCCGACGAGGTACAGGTCGAGCAGGTGATCATGAACCTGGCGCTCAACTCGCGCGACGCCATGCCCACCGGCGGCGACCTGACCATTCGCACCTGCATCGTCAGCCTGGACGAGGCTGACGTCCGCGACCATCCACCGTTGCGGCCGGGGCGCTTCGTCATGGTCTCGGTCAGCGACACCGGGGAAGGCATCGACGAAGAAACGCTCGCCCATCTCTTCGAACCCTTCTTCACCACCAAGGAGCAGGGTAAGGGCACCGGGATGGGCCTGGCCTCGGCCTACGGCATCATCAAGCAGTGCGGGGGCTTCATTGAAGTGACCAGCGAGTTGGGCCGGGGCTCGACCTTCACGTTCTACCTGCCTGTCGCCGGCCCGGCGGCGCTGCCAGCCGTCGCGAGCGAGTCGCCCCTGCCCGATGGCGGCTCAGAGACCATCCTGCTCGTCGAAGACGAGTCGACCGTGCGAGGCATCACCGCCGCCGCGCTCGGGAAGGCCGGCTACCAGGTCCTGCTGGCCGACTGCGCAAGTGAGGCCCTGCTCAACGCGCCTCCGACGGGCGAGCTCTCACTCCTGCTCACCGATGTCGTGCTTCCGGATGGCAGCGGGCCCGAGTTGGCGGATCAGCTCTCGGCCAAGTACCCGCGGCTGCTGGTCTTGTTCATCACCGCGTATGCCGGCGACCCGGGCCTGCGAGCGCGACTGGACACCACCCACGAGGTGCTCGAGAAGCCGTTCGGCCAGAAAGATCTCCTCGGGCGGGTGCGTCGCTTCCTCGACAGTCCCAACCAGGTCTCATGACTCACGCTCCGGACGCTCCCACCAGCACGCCGACGCTCGCCCAGGCGTTGACCCCGGTGGTCTTTCTCATCGCCCTTCTTGCGGCATCCGTCTGGCTCTTCGGTGACGGCTCGTCGAGCGGCCCCAATCAGATCGCGCTCATTCTGGCGTCGGTCATCGCCGCGCTCGTGGGCATTCGGAACGGCCACAGCTGGCCATCTATCGAGCAAGGGATCGGCCGGGGCATCTCGACCACCATGGGGCCGCTTCTCATCCTGCTGGTCGTGGGCGCGCTCATCGGCACCTGGATCCTGGCCGGAATCGTCCCGACCATGATCTACTACGGACTTTCGATTCTCCACCCCTCTTTCTTCTATGCGGCCGCTTGCGTCATCTGCGCCCTGGTTGCAGTGGCGACAGGCAGCTCGTGGACCACGGCCGGGACTATCGGCATTGCCTTGATTGGCGTCGCCACGGCGCAGGGCCTGCACCTCGGGCTTGCCGCGGGGGCGATCATCTCCGGCGCCTATTTCGGGGACAAGATGTCGGCCCTGTCCGACACTACCAATCTGGCGCCAGCCGTGGCGGGTACCGATCTATTCACCCACATCCGCCACATGCTGTGGACCACGACGCCAAGCATCGCCATCGCCGTGGGGTTGTTCACTGCCGCTGGTCTGGTTACCCCAACGCCGAGTTCGACGGATCAGCTGGCCGGTGTGCTGGTGGCGCTCGAGAGCCAGTTCTCTATCGGACCGCATCTGTTGCTGCCGGTGGCGCTCGTGCTGTTTCTCGTGGTGCGGCGGGTGCCCCCCCTCCCGTCACTGCTTCTTGGTGCGTTGACCGGGGCGGTCTTCGCCGCGTGGTTTCAACCGCAGACCGTCCTCACGTACGTCAACGAACCGGCCCTTCCCAGGGCGGTCGCGCTAGCCAAGGGCTGCTGGATGGCCCTGTTTGATGGGGTCGTTCTGCAGTCGGAAAACGAGGCAGTCGACGATCTGCTCAGCAGAGGAGGCATGGCCAGCATGCTGCAAACCGTCTGGCTGGTCATCACCGCCACCATGTTCGGCGGAGTCATGGAGACCACGGGGCAGCTCGAGGTCATTGCGGCGCGCATTCTCGGCTTCGTGCGCGGCACCGGTAGCCTCATCTCGGCAACGTTGCTGACCGCGTTCGGCACCAATGTGATTGCCTCGGACCAGTACATCTCGATCGTGCTGCCGGGGCGAATGTTCCGCGCTGAGTATCGGCGACGCGGCCTCGACCCCAAGAACCTCTCCCGCACGCTCGAAGACGCCGGGACCATTACGTCGGTCCTGATTCCCTGGAACACCTGCGGCGCCTACATGGCGACCACGCTTGGAGTCGCGACCCTGAGCTACGCGCCCTTCTGCTTCTTCAACCTCCTCAATCCGCTCGTGGCCGCGATCTACGGCTGGACGCAGATCTCGATCGCGCCGCTCGACGAGCGGGCTGGGGACCCAGCCTCCACGTCCTGAACACCCTGGCCAGGCACCGGACTCGGTCCGTGCGATACTGACTGATTCGCGGGACGGCGGGAGCGCGCTCAGGCGCGGTCGGTGGCGACGACGAGCATGGCATTCGGACAACGCGGACGGCGAGCGGGGATGGTGTTCATCTTCGTCACGCTGTTCATCGACATTCTCGGCATCGGGATCATCATCCCGATCCTGCCAGAGCTCATCAAGGAGTTCGTCGGCGGCGACGTCACACAGGCTGGCCGCTACTACGGCGTCATCATCGCCGCCTACGCGTTCATGCAGTTTCTGTGCGCGCCCATCCTCGGCGCGCTCTCGGACCGTTTCGGCCGGCGCCCTGTCATCCTGGCGTCTCTCTTCGGCCTCGGCACCGACTATCTGATCCAGGCCTGGGCACCAACCATCGGCTGGCTCTTCGTTGGCCGGCTGTTCGCGGGCGTCATGGGCGCCAGCATCACCACGGCCAATGCCTACATCGCCGACGTCTCGACGCCAGAAACCAGGGCCAGGAACTACGGTTTCGTGGGCGTGGCGTTCGGCCTGGGCTTCATCTTCGGACCAGCGCTCGGGGGCTTCCTGGGCGGCATCAGCCTGCGACTGCCGTTCTACGTGGCGGCGGCGCTCGCGTTGCTCAACTGGCTCTACGGGTTCTTCGTGTTGCCCGAGTCGCTCGCCCCCGAACACCGCAACACGACGATCAACTGGAAGCTCAACCCACTGACGAACCTCCTGCGGCTGCGAAACTACCCGCTGGTGGGCGGGCTCGCGGTCGTCTACTTGTTTGCCTCGATGGCGCAACGTGGCCTCGAGAACGTCTGGGTGCTGTATACCGGCTATCGCTACGGCTGGGACGAACAGACGAATGGTCTGACCCTGGCGCTGGTGGGCGTGATGGCCATCGTCGTGCAGGGCCTGCTGGTGCGCCCCGCAATCGCGCACTTTGGCGAGCGCCGAACGATCATCATCGGCCTGGTCGTGGCCATCATCGCGTTCTTCGGCTACGGCGTGGCCTCGGAAGGATGGATGGTTCTGGTCATCATCGTCATCGGCTCACTCGCCGGTCTGACCCAACCCGCCATCCAGGGCCTGGTCGCAGGATCGGTCGGTCCCTCCGATCAGGGCAAGGTGCAAGGAGCGCTCACGTCGGTCATGAGCCTCACCAGCATCCTGTCGCCCCTCATCTTCACTAGTATGCTCTTCAGCTTCTTCACCTCGGAGCTGGCGCCCTTCGAACTGCCGGGCGCGCCGTTCTTCCTCGGCTCAGTGCTGTTCGCCGTCTCCCTGGTGGTGCTCATACGTCTATTTGGCCGAGAGCTACGTGAGACGGCTGCCGAGGCGAGCGATGGACGTCGCTAGTTGGGCATCCGGAGATTGGGCATGGGAGGCGCCGAGAAGAACCGCTGCAGCGCCTTGAGCAGCATCGAGGCCCATTCGGTCGAGCGGTTCACTCGAGCGCTGTCGGTCGCCAAGCCGGTATTGGCGAACATCTGCGGATAGAGCTTCGAGATCAGCACGAAAGCAATACGCGACTTCAGCGATTTGACGACGTTCGACCGTTGCCAGGAGGCCTTGAGGCTGTAGAAGTCGTACCACACCGACAGCGTCCGCTGTCGGATCTCCTCCGGCGACATCTCGGGGTGCGGCGTGAGCAACTTGGGGCGCTTCGACTGTGGAATGAGCCAGTGCCGCGAGTAGGGAATCCCGTCGACCTTCGGCATAGTCTCGGCGTTCTCCTTCTCCCACTGGTCGAAGTCGAGTGTCCCGGGAAACGGGGTCAGCGTCATGAACTGCGCGAAGGTGATATCGGCCCGCTTGGCCAGATCGGCAGTTGCCACGAAAGTGCTCGGCTTGTCGCTCGGCAGGCCGAAGATGAACGAGGCCAGGATGTGGACGCCGTTCTTCTTGAAGAGCTTCAGACGCTCGACCAGTTCCTCGCCCGCGAGGTTGAAGTCCTTGTAGACGTCCTTCAGCCCCTCCGGGGTCACTGACTCCACGCCGACGAGCGCCCCCATGATGTGGGCACGCTTCATGGCCGCGAGAAACTCCTCGTCCTCGGCCGCTTCCATCGTGATCTGGGTGAAGAACACCAGATCGTCCGGAAGCTTGGCCATCTGCTCCATCAGTTCGAACCGTTCGTCTCGGAGCGCCTTCAGTTCGTTGTACTGGGTCTTGTCCTCACGGCGATCGGCCATCCTGAGGTCGTTCAACGTCACCGGATAGAAGTTGTCGTCGGCCAGCGCGATGAAACGGAACCCCATGCGCCTGAGCTCGACAATCTCCTCGATCACGGGGTCCACGGCGCGCTGCCGGGGCTCCTGTCCGTCGGTCCGCCAGACCGAGCAGAACGAGCAGTGCTTCGGACACCCGCGCACGGTCTGCACCGAGGCCCACAGATGCCGGTCCTTCTTCAGTAGGTCCCAGCGCGCCGGCCGGAACTTGCCGGCCGCGACCTGCCCGCCCTCATAGACCCGCTCGGGAGCGCCCTTGGCGCAGTCCTCGATCGCCATCCCCCAGGCGACATCGCCATCACCCTTGACGACTGCATGGGCGCCACCCCGCTCGTGCGCTTCCTCGGGATAGAGCGTGGCGTGGATTCCGCCGTAGATCACCCACGCCCCGCGCTCGCGCGCCTTCTGACCAAGCGCATAGCCCACCAGCGCATTGCCCGTATGGATGCCGATGCCGATGACATCGCCCGGCTCCAGCGTGTCGGGGTCGAACGGTTCGAGGATCTCGTCGGTCAGGATCGGATCGCCCCACTTGTCTGGGGTCGCCGCCGCGAGAACATAGAGCCAGCGCGTTGTGATGAGACCGGTCCCGAAGGAAAAATGGCTTGGGTTGACGATGTGTACCCGCACGACTGCCTCTCGTAGTGGTCGACTGCCCCTCTGGGGACCCAGCCGAAGTCCTTAAGTCTAATCCGCCGTCAAGTGTGACGACAACCACATCCGTACCAAAGCCCGGAGAACCTCTCAGTCAGACGCCGCGAGCACAACACGATTCCGGGATCCCGGCAACAGATATGTGATCGCGTTCCTAGCCCGCAGGGCCCCACTGGCCTCTGACGGTCGCTTCTGTCATATCAATGCGTACCTGTAGGGGTAGGCGCGGCTCTTGCCTTCTCTCTCACCACGATGTTCCGGGGCACAGACAAGGACGTGCCCCACAACGAGGAGTTCCCGAATGACCGCCAGCGCTGCCCCCAGCACTATCCTGCTCGTGGAAGACGACGATGCGGTCCGGGCGTTCGCGGCCCAGGCGCTTCGTCGCGCCGGGTATTCGGTGCTGGAGGCGCCGCCCCCGACGTGGCGTTGGAACTGGCGGCCGAGCGGAGCGCGCCGATCGATGGCATGCTGACCGACGTGATCATGCCGGTCATGAACGGCAAGCAGATGGTGACCCGCCTGAAGCAGACCCGGCCCGACGTCAAGGTGCTGTACATGTCGGGCTACAGCGGAACGACCTACTTCGACCCGAGCATCGTCGACCCCGCCCAAGAACGACTCGTCGAGAAGCCATTCACGCGGGAGGCATTGCTCGCCGCGCTGCGAGAGACCCTCGACACCGACGCGACGGCCGAGCCCATCCCCTCCAAGGAACGGCCGGAAGCACGCCGTGTATCATGAGTCGGCGTGGCCGACTCGTCCTCGACCCGGGTTCTCGCTGAACACGCCAGACCGAGCCTCGGTTCCAGCCATGGCGCCATCTACCAGATGGTGGCGACCGCCCTCGCCGCCCGAGACATCCGCGGCGAACGATTCGTGGATGTCGGGTGCGGTGGAGGCCAGCTCCGCGCGTTCGTCAACGATCGCTTCGACCGCTACATCGGGGTAGACGGCGTCCGCTACGACGACTTTCCATCCGATGCGGAGTTTCACGAACTCGACCTGGACCACGGTCGGGTCCCGCTGCCAGACGGGACGGCCGACGTCGCGGCCGCGGTCGAGACCATCGAACATCTCGAGAACCCGCGCGCGTTGGCGCGCGAGCTCGTCCGGCTGGCGAAGCCGGGGGGATGGATCGTTCTCACCACGCCGAATCAACGCAGCCTGCTCAGCCTGTTAACGCTCGTCACCAAAGGCAGCTTCTCTGCCTTTCAGGACCCCGACTACCCCGCGCACATCACGGCACTGCTCGAAATCGACTTCGCCAGGATCGGCGCCGAGCTGGGCCTGGTCGACGCCGGCTTCGCCTATAGCCACCATGGGCGGCTGCCGTTCAGCGCCGCCCACTACCCGACGTCGGTGTCGGCGTTGTTCCCGCGAGCCCTGTCGGACAACCTTCTGTACATCGCCCGGCGCGGCCCCGTCGAACAGGGATTCCGCTAAGATCCGAGTGATCCCATGCCGACTCGGCACATTGCGGCTGCGTTGCTCCCGGTCGTCATCACGATAATGACCGCTCTTCCGGCGCTCGCGCAGAACCAAGGCCTGACCGCCGTCGACGGCCTCAAGGTCGGCCACCACACCCTGTCGGCGCGCCCGACCGGCTGCACGGTGGTCCTGGCCGAAGCCGGAGCCGTCGCCGGGGTCGACGTGCGGGGCGGCGCACCGGGCACGCGGGAGACGGATCTGCTCGACCCGGCCAAGAGCGTGCAACAGGTGCACGGGATCGTCCTTGCGGGCGGCAGCGCTTTTGGCCTGGACGCCGCGAGCGGCGTCGTACGCTACCTTGCGGAGCGGGACTTCGGCTACCAGACACGGGTCGCGAGGGTCCCGATCGTCCCGGCCGCAATCCTGTTCGACCTCGGGATAGGCGACGACCCGACCATCCGCCCCACGGCGGAATGTGGCTACCTTGCCGCCGAAGCGGCGTCGACCGACCCGGTCACCGAGGGCAACGTCGGCGCCGGCGCCGGCGCGACCGTAGGCAAGATGGGCGGGGGCGGACGAGCAATGAAAGGCGGTCTCGGCTCGGCGGCCGTGGAACTGCCGAACGGACTGGTAGTGGCCGCACTGGTGGCCGTCAACGCCGTGGGCGACGTGGTCGACCCATCGACCGGCGAGGTCGTGGCTGGAGTCCGGACCGAAGACGGCGGGGGACTGGCCGACGCCCGCCGGCTGCTCCGCGCCGGCGCCACGCAACCGGGCGCCCGCGGTGAAAACACCACAATCGGGATCGTCGCCACCAACGCGGTCCTGACCCAGGCCGAGGCCACGGTCGTCGCGCAAATGGCCCACGATGGCTTCGCGCGCGCCATCGTGCCGGCCCACACCCCGAGCGACGGCGACGCCATCTTCACTCTGGCCACCGGCACCGGCACGCCTCCGCCAAGCCTGGCCGTCGTCGGGGCACTGGCTGCCGACGTCATGGCCGAGGCGATCGTCCGAGCCGTCCGTGCCGCGGTGGGCATCCCCGGCTATCCGGCCGTCCGGGACCTCCCGGTCGCCCCGTGAACCTCTACCTCGCGGTCCTCATCGTCTATGCCGGCCTGCTCATGGCCGTGGGCCTCTGGTCCGGACGAGCGGTGGCCGGCTCGAAGGACTTCTTCGTGGCGGGCCGTCGCCTCGGACCGGGCCTCGTCTGCGCGACGTTGCTAGCGATCAACATCGGCGCCGGATCGACCGTGGGTGCGGCCGCGCTGGGCTACCGCGACGGCCTGGCGGCGAGCTGGTGGGTTGGCTCCGCCGGAATCGGCTCCCTGATTCTCGCCTTCTTGATCGGCCCGCGCATCCGCCGGCTCGCGGCCGCCCACGACCTTCACACCGTGGGCGACTTCCTGGAGTTCCGATACGGACGCCAGGTGCGCGCAACGGTCGCCATCCTGCTGTGGATCGGTACGCTGGCGATCCTCGCCGCCCAGATCATGGCGATGGGGTTCGTGCTGGGGGCGGTGAGCGGGCTCGAGCGCTGGGTCGGGTCGCTGATCGGCGGCGTGGTGGTGACGGTCTACTTCACGGCTGGGGGGCTGCTGACGTCGGTGATGGTCAACACCGTACAGCTCATCGTGCTGGTCGTGGGCTTCGTCGTGGTCTTTCCGCTCATGCTGGGCTCGGTCGGCGGGATGTCCACGCTGATGGCGAACACCGCGCATATCGAGGACTACTGGAATATCTGGCGAGGAGGGAAGTCGGGTTGGATGTACCTCGCCATGCTGGGCCCCTCGTTCATCGTCTCGCCCGGCATTCTCCAGCGCGTGTACGCGGCGCGCGACGACCGGGCGGTCCGGCTGGGGGTCGGACTCAACGGCGTGGCGCTGCTGCTCTTCGCCGCCGCTCCGGCGTTGCTCGGAATGATGGCCCGGGTCGTGTCTCCAGAACTGGCCGACGACGACCTGAACTTCGCGTTGCCGACCCTGCTCGTCGCCACACTGCCGCCGCTCCTGGGCGCGCTCGGACTGGCCGCGATCTTTTCGGCCGAGGTCAGCTCGGCCGACGCGATCCTCTTCATGCTCGCCACCTCGCTCTCGCGCGATCTGTATCAGCGTTTCCTGAATCCGGAGGCGGACGACGCGACCGTCTTGAGGGTCGCCCGCGGCGCGGCCGTCGCCGGCGGGGTGGCCGGAACGGGACTCGCCATCCTCTTCAGCTCGATCGTCGACGCGCTCGGAATCTTCTACACGTTGCTGGCGGTGAGTCTCTTCGTGCCGGTCGTGGTGGGACTGTTCGTCGGTCGGGTCGGAAGGGTCGAAGCGCTGGCCTCGATCGTCGCCGGCGTCACACTGGTGGCGATCGTGCAGGTCTCAGCGGGCGGGACCGGGGTGGGCGGCTTCACGCCGGCCATATTGGGGCTGGCGGGCGCGCTGGGGGCCGCGGGCGTGGCCAACATTCTGACCCGACACCGAGGGGAGGCCGCGATCCAATGACCGACCAAGCGTCAGCTCCCCAGACATCCGATCGCCGGCCGGCGCTGGCACTGCTCGCGGCGACAACGCTGCTCTTCGTGGTGCATCTGGTACCGGCGCCGAGCCCCCTGTCGCGAGGCGACGAGCTCATCGCCCTCACCCTCGAGGGCAAGACCTGCCTGGCCATCCTTCTGTTCGCGGTGACGCTGTGGGTCACCGAGGCGATGCCGTTCCCGGTGACCTCGCTCCTGGTCCTGATCCTGCTGCCCATCTTCGACGTCACCGATTTCGCGGCTGCCGTCGACGCCGGATTCGGCAACCCGCTGATCCTGTTCTTCATCGGCGTCTTGATGCTCTCGACCGGATTCTCACGCTCCGGGCTCGGCACCAGGATGGTGTTGCACGTGCTTCGATTGGCCGGGACCCGGCCGGACCGCGTGCTGCTCGGATTCATCACAGTCGGCGCCTTCCTGTCGATGTGGATTACCGACATGGCGGTGGCCGCGATCATGCTGCCACTTGGCGTCGGAGTCCTCAAGGACGCGGGACTAAGACCGCTCCAGAGCAACTTCGGGCGCGCCCTGATGATCTCCTGCGCCTATGGTCCGCTCATCGGAGGCATCGGCACCCCGGCGGGCACCGGCGCCAACCTCATCGCCCTGAGCTATCTGGAAGAAATCGCAGGCGTCTCGATCTCGTTCGGGGAGTGGATGCTGATGGGGGTCCCCGCCGCCATCCTGATGATTCCGGCCGGATGGTGGCTGCTGCTGTGGTGCTTCCCTCCCGAGTTGGACCACCTTCCATACGAGCGCGCCGAGGTCGAGGCCAAGCTGGTGGAACTAGGCGGTCTGGAACCGGTCGAACGGAAAACGCTGGTCGTCTTTGCGCTCACGATCGCGACGTGGGTCGCGACGCCGTGGTTGGCCGAGCTCACGGGCAGGCGATTCGACCCGCCGGTGCAGGCGGTGGCGCTGACCGGAGGCCTGGCGCTGTTCTTCCCCGGGATGCGGGTGATGAACTGGAAGGAGGCCCAGCGCAGCATGGACTGGGGCGGGGTGATGCTCATCGTCGCGGGCCTCTCGCTCGGCCTCGAGGTGTTCGAGAGTGGCGCGGCCAGGTGGCTGGCGCAGCTGCTGCTGGGTAACCTCGTCCAGGTACCGGATCTGTTGCAACCGTTCGTCATCGTGATCGCCGTGGCGCTGCTGCACCTGCTGTTCTCGAGCAACACCGTCACGGGCTCGCTGATCATGCCGATCCTGCTCGCCCTCGCACTCGATTTCGGTCTGGATGCCTGGACGATCGCCGCGCCGGCGGCCTTCACCTCGACCCTGGCGTTCATCCTGGTTACCGAGAGCCCGACCAACGTGCTGCCGTACTCGGCCGGCTACTTCACTATCCGCGACATGGCCAAGGTCGGCATCTGGATGACCATTGCCGCCGCTTTCGCCATCACGCTGTCGGTGACCGTGGTCGGCGCGCTCTCCGGCTAGTCCCCGGCAGAAGGATCGTAGAAGGGCCGGTCGCCCTTGACGGCTACCCGGTAGCCGTGCCGGGTCTGAGGGAAGTAGTCCCAGATGGCCAGATGCTGGGTGCACCGGTTGTCCCAGAACGCCACCGAATTGGCCTCCCACCGAAATCGGCAGGTGAACTCGGGCGACGCGCAGTGCTTGATCAGGAACGCAAGGAGCGCATCGCTCTCGGCCCGCTTCAACTCCTTGAACCCCACCGTGAACCCCTCGTTCACGTAGAGCGCCGTGCGACCAGTCCGGGGATGGGTCCTGAGCGCCGGATGTTCGGCAGACGGGTAGGTCTCGTCCCGGAGATGCCCGCCGCCGTAGCGTCCAACGTAGTACTGACGGCCGTCATGCACCGCCGTCAACTCTCCCAGCAGCCGCCGCATCCGATCCGATAGCGCCTCGTAGGCGGCATACATGCTCGAGAACATGGTGTCGCCACCGGTGGCGGGCAACTCCTCGATGCGCAGGATGCTCGCCATGGGAGGCACGTCGTCACACGACACGTCGGAGTGCCAGAGGCCGCCCGAGACGAACGTCGACTCCGCGTCGGCGTGGACCACGAGCACCTCCGGGTGCTCGGCGCCTTTGGGCGCCGCCGGATGCACGTGCAGCTCACCGAAACGGCCGCCGAGCGCCTTGTGCTGCTCCACGGTCATCGGCTGATCGCGAAAGAACAGCACCTGGTGCTCATGCAGCGCCTGTTCGAGTGCCCCGAACTGCTCCTGAGAGAGCGGAGCGGACAGGTCCAACCCCGTGACTATGCCCCCCAGGGCCGGGGTCACCGGTGTGACGTCGAACTGAGTGCCGGTCATGTGCCGAGTGTGCCTTTCTCAACTGCTTACAGGACGTTCGGAACAGATTATGCAACGACAGGGGCCGGCGCTATCTGGCGAACGAGATTCCGAAGGAACTGGCGAGGATCCGTCGCGCGCGGATCGAGAACCAGCAGAAGCCGGCGGGCGAGGCCCCCGGGCCCGACCCCAACCTGCTGTTCCTGATGATGGACCTCGACGGGCTGAAAGGGGTCAACGACACCTACGGGCACACGGCGGGAGACCGCGCCATTGTCCAGATGAAGGAGATCCTGACTCGGGTCTGCCATCAGTCGGACACCCTGATCCGCTGGTGCGGCGACGAATTCCTGCTACTGGGTCGACACACGGACCGCGAGGCGGCGGCGATGCTGGCCGAACGCATCCGGCAGGCGGTTTTCGACCTCGGCGATGGCGACACCGTTCGCCTGAGCTGCTCGGTGGGCTTCACCTTCTTCCCGTTCCAGACCGACGCCCCCAACCTCTTCACCTGGGAACAGGTGCTTGACCTGACGGACCGGGCGCTCTACAAGGCCAAGCAGTCCGGTCGAGACTAGTGGGTGGGCGTCGTGAGCATGCCTGGCGCCGACCCGATGATGGTGATGCGTCACAAGGACGACGACCTGGACGAATTGGCTCGCAATGGCATCATCGAGTTGCAGACGCCAGGCGACCCGCTGCCGGACCCCAATTCGGACAGCTCCGACTGCCCCCGCCTGATCTCCAAGGCCAGCTGAGACCGTCCGCGCGACCGCGCCGACGCCGCGTGCCAGCTATACTGCGGGCCATGATCTCGACCCGCTTCACCGAAACCTTCGGCGTCGAACACCCGATCGTGCAGGGCGGCATGCAGCACGTCGGGCTGGCCGAGCTGGTCTCCGCGGTCGCCAACGCCGGCGCGCTCGGATTCGTGACGGCGCTGACTCAACCGAGCCCAGAGGCGCTGACCAAGGAGATCGCACGCACCCGGGAGCTCACCGACAAGCCGTTCGGCGTGAACCTCACGATTCTGCCCACGCTCAAGCCGGTTCCGTACGAGGAATACGCTCGGGCCATCACCGAGTCCGGGATCAAGATCGTCGAGACGGCCGGAAACAACCCACAGCCGTTCCTCCCGCTCTTCAAAGAAGCCGGTATCAAGGTGATTCACAAGTGCACGTCGGTGAGACATGCGCTGAAGGCTGAACGGATCGGGTGCGACGCGATCAGCATTGACGGCTTCGAATGCGCGGGCCACCCGGGCGAAGACGACATCCCCGGTCTGGTGCTGATTCCGTGCGCGGCGGCGCAGGTGAGTATCCCGATGATCGCGTCGGGCGGGTTCGGCGATGCCCGCGGTCTGGTGGCGGCGCTGGCCCTGGGCGCAGACGGGATGAACATGGGCACACGATTCATGGCCACCCAAGAGGCCCCGATTCACGATCGGATCAAGCAACAACTCGTGGACGCAACCGAGCGGGACACTGCGCTGATCTTCCGAACCATGCGGAACACCGCGCGGGTGTTCAAGAACGAGGTCGCCGAGGAGGTCCGCTCCATCGAGGCCAAAGGCAACGCCACCATCGACGACATTAAGCACCTGGTGGCCGGCGAACGGGGGAAACAGGCGCTGAAGGCCGGTGAACTGGACGGAGGAATCTGGTCAGCTGGGATGGTCGCGGGCCTCATCCATGACGTGCCGACGTGTGCCGAGCTCGTCAGCCGGATCATGCGAGAGGCGACGGCGATCATCGATGGCCGGCTCAGCGCCATGCGCACCGCCGAAGCCCTCGGCTAGTCCGGGGCGGCCTCGCCTCGCCGCCGAGGTAGAATGGCCCTTTACCGTAGATCGCACCAATGGAGTTACTGACCGATGAATCCACTGCTGCTCGTGCTGATTACCGGCGTCGGAGCCTTCGCCCTCCACATCCTCTTCGTGTACGCGGTCATTTCCAAGAAGAAGTAGACCAGGAGCACACGATGACCCTGTTGAGCAACCGGACGACCGACACTCGTGGTCGCTGGCGCGGCCTTGTCGTGCTGTCCGCCCTCGTCGTGGCGTCGATGGCGGGAACCGCGGCGGCCCAGGACATCAAGGCCACGGTCGACATCCAGGCGCCGGGCTCGCCGGCGATGAGCATGGACTACTGGATGAACCCGGACAGCGTCCGCATCGACATGTCCCAGGGTCAAGATGTCTCGCTCGTGTGGCGCTCCGGCAACGCACCCAGCATGCTGATGATCCAGCATACGGAACAGCGCTACATGGAGTGGGGCGAGCAACAGTTCCAGATGATGCGGCAGATGATGCAGCGGATGTCAGGAGGAGGCGGCGGCGGTGAGACCGCTGACGTCGATCTCAGTTCAATCCAGTTCGAACCGACCGACGAAACCGCCACCGTGGGGGCGTGGTCGGCGAGCGGCGTGCGCATCACCGGCATGGAGGAGGGGCAAACCGCCACCATGTGGATCGCATCCGACCTCGACAGCGGCTTGTTCGAGCTCTTTGCCAGAATGGGCGACGCACTCGAAGCGATGCAGATGCCGATGCTCGGTGGTGGCATGGGCGGACCGCAGCAGCAGTTGCTGCGTTTCCGGCAGATGCGCGAAGCCGCCAACCTGCCAGACGGCGGCGTCGTCCGGCTTGTCGTCGACGACGCCGCCGGTGAAACCACGATCACCCTGCAGGCGCTCGACCAGTCGGCATTCGCCGACGACCCGTTCGCGGCCCCGGCCAGCTACCAGAAGATGGAGATGCCGAACATTCCCGAGTAGCGGGCGGCTGGTCCAAGGAGCACCCGATGAGAGCTTTCTTTCCTGTCCTCGCTCTGGCGCTGGTCGCCCTGAGCCCGGTAGCCGCAGACGCCCAGTCTGACTACCACCACATGCACTTCTCGGCGCCGGACGCCAAG
>CAJWMX010000015.1 GCA_913043805.1 uncultured Acidobacteriota bacterium
GACGCGGTGAAGGCCACCGGCAAGGCGTAGAGCGCCGGATTCTGCCCGGTGCTGAGCGCCAGAATCGCCAGGGGCGGAATCAGCACGGAGTTGATGACGGGACCGATCGGGAGCGGGAGGTGCACCACCACGGTGAACGCGCTCACCAGCGCCACGATGCTCATGGCGCCCCAGCCGTCCAGTCCGCCCAGCGAGCCATCCACCATCCACTGCGCCAGGCCGGTCTCGACCGACGCGGCGCCGAGCGCGGTGACCCCGCCCACCATCAGCAGCGCTTCCCACCCGATGCCGCGCTCGACATCTTTCCATCCGAAGATGTTCATACCGGGCAAGAACATCAGGATGGCGCCGCCGAGGCTGACCATCACCACGTCGAGCTGTTCGACCCAGGTGCTGCCGACCCAGCAGGCGATCATGGCGCTCAGGATGATGAGCACACGCCATTCGGGACCGCTGACCGGCCCCAGGGCGGCCCGCTCGCTCTCGACGTCGCCGACCGCGGTGACCTCCTCCATCTCGGGCGGGTAGAACCACAGCAGGAGGCGCACCGAGATCGGGAGCAGCACCACCACCATCGGCACGCCGATGACCATCCAGTCGAGAAAACGGACCGTGACGTTCCCGTACTCCTGGATGAAGAAGATGCCGAGGATGTTGATCGAGCTGCCGGCCGGGGTCGCCACGCCACCGATGAGCGCGGCGAACGGGATGCCGATCATCACCGCCTTGGCGAAGGACGACTTTCCGACCTCGAGCCCCATCTTGTCGAAAAGCCCGAGCGCCAGCGCCATGAAGATGGCGGTCGCCGGCACGTCCGACATGATGGTCGAGATGAGACACGTCCCGACCATGAACACCCGCACGACCTGACGGCTGTCCGTGCCGGCGCGCGCGAGGAGCAACAACGAGAATCGGCGATCGAGACCGGAGCTGATGAAAGCCTGGGCGATGACGAACATCGCCAGGACGAAAAAGAACACCGGGCTGATGAAGGTGCGGAACGCCGTCGGCAGATCGGCCACCCCGAACACCGGGAGCAGGAGAATCGCCAGGAGCGACGTGACGCCGACCGGCAATGCCTCGGTCACCCACAGGATCAGGACGACGACGAAGATCGCCGCCATCCGCTGACCCGCTTCCGGGAGGGCCTCTGGCGTCGGCAGCAACAACAGGAACCCCGCGGCGAGCACGGCGGCAACGACCCCGCCCATGGCGGACCTGGAGGACGGACCTGACGCGGCGGTGGTGTTCATCGGCAGCATGTAACAATAGCCGGCCAGCAGCCGTGGTCAAGACCCGCCCCCAATCCACCCCGCCCGAGAACCATCTGGGCAACGAGCCAGATCCCCTGTTCTATCCGCTCGATCGGACGTCGGTACCTGCCGCGGCCATGCCCCCGGCCGGCCCCGGACTGGGCGTCAGAGTCTGGGCACGGTCGCTCTCGGGCATGCAGAAAGTGGCCCTCCTGTCGACCGACGCCGATCCGGTCAGTTGGCGAGTGGCAAGCGACGAGGGCCCCTATCTCAATGGGTTCGACGCGGCCCCGTGCCCACTCTCGTTCATGACCGTGGGCATGGTCGCGACCGGCATCGAGGCGATCACCGTCGGGCTGGACGCCAGCCACCAACCAACGCCGGATCTCGAACTGACCATCGACAACCGCTACACGATGGAAGGATCGGCGCTGCGAGGCACGATGCGCGGCGGCGCGCTCGGCCTCGAGGTGGGTGTGCGGTCGGAAGACTCGAAGGCCGACGACGCTCTCGCGAGGCTGGCGGGCGATGCGCTGAAGCGCACCCCGCTAGCCGGCCTGGTCGAGGGCGTGCATCAGTCGAGATTCAGCCTGACCCTGAACGGTCACGCCATCCCGGTGAGTGGAGCGGCCGACGCGCGCGCGACGCCTCGACTCGGAGCGATGCCGACGACACCTTTGGCGCACGCCACCGAACCACTGATCTCCCGCGTCAGGACCGTGACGCCGACCGAGGGAGTGGCTGGCGGGGCCGGCACGAGCCTACGCGCGGAGCAACGGCGAGAGCTCCACGTGCGAGGCCGGGGACGTCGCCGCCCGGACGGCCTTATCGAGGTGACCCAGGAGCTGCACCAGCCCCTGGGGTCGACCTTCCGGTTTCTCGCCGAGGGGCGCCGGCCCGCTGGGGCGCCCGCGCGCGCGCCCGACGGCGCCAACTACATGGCGGCCGGAGTGGCGTTCTGCTTCATGACCCAGCTGGGGCGCTACGCCACGATCGTCAACGAACCGCTCGACCGCTACGAGGTGCTCCAGGACACGCGGTTCAACTGGGCGGCCGCCCCGGGGACGGCCGGCACCGTCACGCCGGTCGAGACCCAGGTCGTCCTCGACACCCCGGCAGGCGCGGACTTTGCTCAACGGTGCCTGACGATGGGGGAACAGACCTGCTTCCTGCACGCCCTCTACCGGACGCCGCTGTCGATCCGGATCACTGACTGAGAAATCGCTCGACCACGTCCGTGAAGGCTAACGCCTGTTCGACGTTGGACAGGTGCGCGGCATCGAGCTCGACGAGTTCGGCGTGCCTCACCCCATCGGCGATCTCCTGCCCGAGCGACGGCGGAGTTGCCTCGTCGTGGGTGCCGGTGACGACCAGCAAAGGCGCCGCGATCCGACCCAGGTCCGCTCGAAGATCGCCGTCCCGCAGCACGCCACACGCGCCGGCGTAGCCCTCGACCGAACATCGACGCAGCATGTCTCGGAACCGCTCGGTCGTCGACGGGTCTAAAGCGCGAAAACGCTCCGTGAACCAGCGAGCGAGACCGCCCTCGACCACCGCCTCGATGCCCCCCTCGCGTACCTGCGCAATGCGGCCCGACCAGGCCTCGGCGCTGCCAAGTCGCGCGCCGGTGTTGGCCGCGACGAGTCGGTGCACTCGGTCCGCGGCGTGGATGCCGAGCCACTGGGCTGTCAGTCCTCCCAGCGACACCCCGCACACGTGGGCCCGCTCCACGCCGGCGGCGTCGAGCACCGCCAGGGCGTCCTGCCCGACCTGGTCAAGCGTATAGGGTCCACAGGGCGGCTGGGACCGACCATGGCCGCGCACGTCGTAACGCACCACACGGTAGCGCTCGGACAGCACTGGCCACTGCGGTTCCCACAACTCGCGCGTCGTGCCGAGCGAGTGCAGCAGAAGGCAGACGGGTGCGTCGGTCGATCCGGCCACCTCGTAGTCGAGCGTCGCGGCGCCTGAGGTTACGACCGCCACGGCCTCATCCCTTCGAATCCCACCGGGCCAGCACCCGATCGATGAACGCCCCCGACTGCCCCAGATAATGTCGGGGGTCCAGCCGCCGGCGGATCTCGTCCCCGTCGAGGTGGGTCGACACCGCCTCGTCCTCGGTCAAGACGTCGGCGAGAGAGCGGCCCTCGTCGGTGGCCCGGCGACAGGCCCGGGCGACCAGGTGATGCGCCTCTTCCTTCCCGACCGAGGCCGCCAGCGCCATCGAGACCGATTCGGCAAGCGACAGGCCCCGGCTGGCCTCCAGGTTGGCGAGCATCCGGTCCGGGTCGATCTCGAGACGAGTGAGACTGTCGGCGACACCACCCGCGCCGGCGGCAGCGACGATCACCAGATCGGGCACCAGGTCCCACTCGGCCTGCCACCCGCCCAGACCGCGCTCGTGCTCCTGCCCCAGGGCGTGCAACAGCGACGCGACCAGTCCGGGCATCCTCGCCGCCGCCGCGAGCGCTACCGAGGCGCCCATCGGGTTCCGCTTCTGCGGCATGGTCGAGGAGCGTCCACGACCGGCCGCCCCCTGTTCCCAGGCCTCGCCCACTTCCGTTTGCGCGAGCAGGGCGACATCGCGCGCCACCTTGCCCACGATGCCCACGGCCACGCCGAGGGCGGAGCCGAGATGGCCCAGCCGATCGCGCTGCGCGTGCCAGGGGGTATCGGCGACCGCCAGGCTGAGCCTCGATGCCAGCTCCGCCTCGACATCGAGCGCCGACGGCCCCATCGACGCCAGCGTCCCGGCGGCCCCACCAAACTGCAGCACCGACACCTCGTCGAGCGCGCCCCGGAGCCTGGCCGACACCCGTGCCAGACCGTCCAGCCACCCCGCTGCCTTGAGTCCGAAAGACACGGGCGTCGCCTGCTGAAGCCAGGTCCGGCCCGCCATCGGCACATCGGGATAGCGTCGGGCGAGTGTGGCGGCGGCGGCCGCAGCCGCCTCCAGCCGTTCGATCACGACGGGCACAGCCTGCCTCAATTGCAGCACCAATGCCGTGTCGGTGATGTCCTGGGTCGTCCCGCCCCAGTGCACGTACTTCGCCGCTTCTGGGTCAGCACGGGCTACTTCCGCCGTCAGCGCATTCACCACCGGCACGGCTGGCGCGCCGGCATGCGCCAGTTCGTCAATCAGGGCGTCGCAGTCATAGCGCTCGGCGGTCGCGGCGGCTCGAATGGGTGCGACGCACTCGTCAGGGACCATCCCGCACGCGGCCTGGCTCTCGGCCAGCGCCGCCTCCACATCCAGCATGGCCTGTACCTGAGCCCTGACTGAAAAGTGCGCCGCCACCTCGGGCGCGCCCAAATACCGATCATGGAGGCGGGCCCCATCGACGGGGAGTGAAGACTCAGACATCGAAGAACACCGTTTCCTGCGGTCCCTGCAGATAGAGGTCGTGGATGTACTCGCCAGCACCGTCCGCGCTGGCGATCAGCGTCGCACGGCGAGCAGCCGGTACGCGCGACAGGACCGGGTCGGCCCCCAGCCCCGGCCCATCACCGAGATAGATCCGGGTGACCAGCCGGGTGAAGAGCCCGCGCGCGAACAGCCCAACCAGCAGGTGCGCGGCCTGGGTGGCGCCTCCCGGTCCGGGCGTCTGGCCGGGCCGGATCGTCTCGAAGCGGAAGCGTCCCTCGCCATCGGTCGCGCAACGGCCGTAGCCGCCGAACCCGTCCATCGCCGGCCCGCGAGACTCGTCCGGATGGGCCCACCGTCCCTCGGGGTCAGGCTGCCAGAACTCGAGCATGGCGTCCGGGACCGACGTCCCGGCGCCGTCACGAACGACCCCCTGGATCCGGATCCGCGCACCGGGAACGTCAGTAACCGCAGGCGACACACGGTCGTGTCGCAGGAGGACGTCGAAGAAAGGCCCTACCGTCTGCCAGGGCGTGAGGGTCCGGGCCACGTCGGCGCTACTCCTCCCTCGGCGTCTCGTCACGCCCACGCAGCACGATGTCGAAACGATAGCCGAGCGCCACCCCGGGCTCTGTCTCAGCGAGGTCGAAACGGGCCACGAGGCGGTGCCGTGCGTCCACATCCGGCACGGCGTTGAAGATGGGATCCAGCCCCAGCAACGGGTCGCCGGGGAAGTACATCTGAGTCACCAGCCTGGTCAGGAACGACGGCCCGAAGACGGAGAAGTGGATGTGCGCGGGCCGCCACGCGTTCTCATGGTTCTGCCAGGGGTAGGCGCCCGGCTTGATGGTGACGAACCGAAAGCGCCCGGCGCCGTTGGTGCGTACGCGACCAGCCCCCGAGAAATTGGGATCGACCGAGGCGTCGTGGGTGTCGGCCCGGTGCGCGTAACGGCCGGCCGCGTTCGCCTGCCAGACCTCGACCACGGTATCCGACACCGGCCGATCGTCTTCGTCGAGCACCCGGCCCGCCACGACGATGCGTTCGCCCAGCGGCGCCCCTGGGTGCTGCCGGGTCAGATCGTGGTCGAGCGGTCCCGGCGCCTGGTGTCCATACACCGGTCCGGTCAGCTCGGAGAGGGTCTGCGGGATGATCACCAGCGGCTCGCGCGGGTGCCGCAAGGCCGTCGAACGATACGGCGGATGATCGTTGGGCGGCAGGACGGCCGGATCAGGCCGGCGATAGGTGCGCATCCGTGAACCGTGGCGGTAAGGATACCGTGAGAGCGGGCGTGCCCTTGGTTATGATGGGCTGTCATTCAAGGAGTCTTCATGCGCTGCTTCCGCTTCCCCACTCGTCTCGCGCTCGTGGGCCTGATGGCACTCGGTGCGAGTGACGCCGCGGCCCAGATCGCCCGCTTCGACCTCGAGGTGGTCGCATCGCCGGCCCTCGACGGGCGCGAATTCGGCGACATCGGCGCCTACGAGCAGCTCCGCGGGGTCGTGCACGGGGCGGTCAACCCGGCAGACCGACGCAACCGCGACATCGTCAACGTCGATCGCGCCCCGCGGAACGCCGATGGGCTCGTCGAATACCAAGCCACGGTCGAGATCTACCGGCCGGTCGACATGTCGAAGTGGAACGGTGCGATCTTCCACACCGTTTCGAATCGGGGTGGGGCGGGCGCAGCCGAACCGGCGTTGCTGGCGCGGGGATTCGCCTTTGTCCGCGTCGGCTGGCAGGGGAACCTGGCGCCGACCGACGCCAACATCGTGGCCTATCTGCCGATCGCCACCGATGGGGATCGCCCCATCACGGCGCCGGCGCTCGAAGAGTTCATCTTCAACGACGCGGAGTCCACATCGCGTGGCCGGCTCACCTACCCGGCCGCCACACCAGAGCCATCCCGGGGGATGCTCTCGGTACGCGCCCACCAGACCGCCAATCGCTCTGCGCCGTCTGACCTGACCTGGAGGTATGTCAGCGACCGCGAGATCGAGATCGACCGACCGAGCGGTTACGACGGCGGCGCGATCTACGAGTTCATCTATGAGGCGCGCGACCCGATCGTTCTCGGCCTCGGCTTCGCAGCGATGCGAGACGCGATCTCCTATCTGCGCTACGAACGGGAAGACGCCGACGGCACCCCGAACCCGCTGCAACACGACGGCCTGACCCGCAGCGCCATCTCGCTGGGCATCTCCCAGAGTGGTCGGATGCTCCGCGACTTCGTCTACCAGGGGTTCAACGAAGACACCGAGGGACGCGTCGTGTTCGACGGCGTCCATCCCAACATAGCCGGTTCCCGGAAGACGTTTACCAACTACCAGTTCGGCCAGCCCGGACGGTGGCAGAAGCAGCACGAAGACCACGTGTATCCAGGCGACCAGTTCCCGTTCACCTATGCGACGTTGACCGATCCGATCAGCGGTCGCACCGACGGCCTGCTCGACCGCTGCGCCGACACCGACACCTGTCCGAAGGTGATCCACAGCGACGGCGAGGCAGAGCTCTGGCAGGCGCGTGCCTCGCTGCTCGTCACCGACCCGGCAGGGAAACACCTCGATCTCCCGGACTCGGTACGCGTGTATCTGCTGTCAGGCACCCAGCACGGGGGAGGGCCAGGTGTCCACACCGGCACGCCGCGGGCCGGCATCTGCCAGCACCCGAGCAACCCGCTCAATCTGGGCCAGATCCGCACCGCGCTGAGCGTCGCGCTGCACGAGTGGGTGGCCGAGGGCACCCCGCCGCCCGCCAGCCGGTTTCCGACCGTCGCCAACGGCGGTCTGGTGGCCGCCGGCGGACTCGGTTTCCCCGCCATCCCCGGCTCGACCTACACCGGCTCGTTCAATCCACTGCACCTGAACGACCATCGGTCCATCCCGCCGATGCGGGGGGCCGCCTATCCGGTACTGGTGGGACGGATCGATGACGACGGGAACATGACGGATGGGGTCAGACACCCCAATCTGGCGGTTCCGATCGGGACGCACACCGGGTGGAACCTGCGTCGGGACGGGTTCGCGCCGCAGCAGCAGTGCGCTGGCACCGGCTCCTACTTCCCGTTCGAACTGACCGCCAGCGACCGGACGAGCACGGGTGACCCCCGCCTCTCCTTCGAGGAACGCTACACCGACCACGCAGGCTACGTCGCCGCAATACAAGTGGCTGCCGACCAGCTGGTGGATGAGCGGCTGTTGCTGGCCGAGCACGCGGAGCTGATCGTCGAGCGTGCGGCCGCAAGCCGGGTCCGCACCCAGAACTAGCCGGGCGGGAGCGCCGTGGCCAGCGACCGGGCCAGGTTTCACACCACGCGCTGGAGCGCGTCGTTCGCGCCGCCGGGGGCGGCGATCCGGAAGCCGCGCGGGCCGCCCTGGGAATCCTCTGCGAGACCTACTGGTATCCCCTCTACACCTTTCTTCGGAAGTCGGGTCACGAGGCTGCCGAACGCGAGTTAGTCGACCCAGCGGAAGGCGCTGATCGCCTCCAGTTCGCGTACGAACACCCCGTCGCCGCTGACGGCCAGGTGCCCCCAGGTGGTCTGGTGGGCCACTTCACGCTCGTCGATGAGGTCGAACCGGTCCGGTGAGGCGCCGATCAACCGAAGCGTCCCCTCGGAGTCGAGCGTGAGCATCCGATCGCCCTGGTAGACCATGCTCCAGTAGTCGGCCATCGAACGGGTGCGCCAGTTCTCCGCCCCGGTCCGGAGGTCGATGCTGGCCAAGCGGCCGTTGCCGAGGTGCTGGTAGACGTGGTCGCCCACGACGAGCGGGGAGGACATGTAGCCCGAGCCCTTGCTCGTCCAGACCGTCTCGACTTCGAAACTGACCGTCTCGTCGGAATCGACCGACAGCGGATCCACCCTCGTGGGCCGGAAGAAGAAGGACCCGTTGCGGTACTGGCTGATGAAGATGCCCCCGTCGTAGACCGTCGGGGTCACGATGTTCATGCCCCGGAAGTTGGGTACCGACTGCTGCCAGAGCACGTCGCCCGATTCGAGGTCGACACCGGCCAGCTCTGACCGCGTGAACACGACCACCTGAAGGACGCCGTCGAGTTCCGCCACGATCGGTGATGAGAACGCACCGTCGTTCATGACCGAACCGCCACCCACGACGGTCCTCCACACCACGGCGCCAGTGACCGGGTCTACCTTGATCAAACCGTTCGACGCCTGTGCGAAGAGCGCCCCCTCGGCCAGCATCGGCGAGGAGGCGAACCCGAAGGACGGCGTCCCCCCGCCCAGAGTGTCCGGCACGTCGAGCACCCAGCGGTCCTGCCCGGTCTCGGCGTCGAGCGCCCGGAGCACCTCCTTCATGTCACCGAGATAGAGCGTCTCTCCATCGAACGCCGGGGTCGAACGCTCCCAGTCACCGCTGCGTGCGGCATAGAACGGCACGCGGCCCTCGGCCAGCCACTCTCGCCGCCAGACCTCCTCGCCGGTCTCGCGGTCAAGCGCCCTGACGCGCGCCAACGTCTCGTCGATCGTCTCCATCACGAAGACCCGGTCCGCCGACACGATCGGTCCGCCATAGCCTTTGCCCAGTTCGACCCGCCACATCGGCTCGAGTCCCTCGAGCGTGTCGGGCCACCTCGCCCCCTCGATCCGTCCGTCGCGGTCGGGTCCGCGCCACTGTGACCACGCCGGCGCGGCATCGTCGTCGGCTTCGCTCCGTTCGGATCGAGCCGACATCTCGGCCGACACGAGGTAGCCGGCCGTTGCCGACACCTGAAAGGCCAGTACGGCCGCCACGACGGTCAGCCAGCGGGTGGAGGTGGAAGAAGCGCTCGCAGGGTAGTTGGACATCGACAACCTCTTCTTCTTCGTGATCGCGACAGCGAGAGATGATGTTAATGTTCTATTCACATATTGTCAATATAATGCATTTAATATACGTTGCTACGTTCAGGTTTTGTCGTTAACATAGAGCCAGTGTCAGATCAATATCTGTACAAGATGAGAACAGTGACGCGGGAAACAGGATTCTCCCCCGCCGTCCTCCGGGCATGGGAGCGCCGCTACGACCTGCTGCACCCGAAGCGTGGTCCGGGCGGACACCGGCTGTTCACAACCGACGATCTGGCCGTGCTGAAGCTGGTGCGCCGCCGCATGCACGAGGGACGAAGCATCGGAGAAATCGCGCTCGCCGGTCGTGACGGGTTGTTGGCGGAGGCTCGGGACGTCACCGCGGGTCCGCAACCGGGATCCGAGCCTGCCACGATGGAGGCGCTTCGGACTCGGGCCATTGCCGCGACACTCGAGCTCGACGCCGCCGGCATCGAGCTGGTCCTCGACGAGGCCTTCGCCCGGGTGGCCCCCACCCAGGTCATCCAGGAACTGATCGAACCGGTGGCGCTCGAGATCGGGGAACACTGGGCGCACGGGCGCTGCACCGTGGCGCACGAGCACCTCACGAGTGGCATCTTCCGACACCGTCTGAGAAAGCTGGTCGAGACCTCAGCCCGCCGTTCGACCAACCGGCGACCGGTCATCTTCGCGTGCCTCCCCGACGAGCTGCACGATCTTGGGCTTCTGGCCCTGGCCTACCAGTGCGCGCAGCACGGGATCCACCCGTGCTACCTCGGCCCCAGCCTGCCCTTCGAGGACCTGGAAGCCGCGTGCGATCAGCTTCGCCCCACCGCGATCGTGCTGTCGGTCACCCGGCGGGCCACCTACGACATGCACCAGGGCGCGCTCCTCGACGTCGTCCGCCGCCTCGCCGCCGCGACGCGGATTCTCGTCGGCGGACAAGGCACTCCCTCCGAAGACCGGGCGTTGTCGGCCGCCGGCGCACGCCTGTTTCGGGGAGAACGCTCGCGTGAAGTGCTGCTCGCGGAACTGATCGGTTGAGGCCCACGGAGGCGTGAAGCGCGACCGCCTCTGGTATCCTCGCCCCACCATGCCGCCGACCGACGCGGGGCCAGACAGCGGCGCCCAGTACGACCGCTTCGCGGACATCTACGGCGTCTGGACGGATACGGCGCCGGCAGCCGGCGCGAACCAGACGTTCTACTGCCAGCTGTACAACGAGACCGCCGGTCCAGTGGTCGAGCTTGGCGTCGGCGATGGGCGCATCGCGGTAGAAGCGGCGCGGCAGGGCGCCCACCTCGTCGGCATCGACGCGTCGAGCCGGATGCTCGAGCGGTGCCGAACCCGAGCCGACGCGGCAGGCGTCAGCGAACGACTGGCATTGCAGCAGGCCGATTTCCGGACCTTCGAGCTCGCTGCTCCCGCCTCACTGATCGCATTGCCCTATCACAGCCTAGGCCACCTCACGACCCTCGAGGACAAGCGGCGGGCGGTGGAACGGATCTTCGGTCAACTCCGCCCCGGTGGGCGGTTCGTCTTCGACGACTTCGTCGTGACCGACCAGCGACGCGCCCACATGCGACAGGCGCAGCTCCGGGCTGTCTATCAGGCGCCTGATGGCACCGACAGGCTGCTGTGGGTGACTTCGCTGCTCGACGACTCGGCGCAGCGCATCACGGTGATCACCTGGGAAGACACACTCGATGCAGCGGGACAACAGCTAGAGCGACGGTATCGCAAGCTGGAGCTGAGCTGGCTGACACCAGACCAGGCCCGCGCTCTCCTCGAGGCGGCCGGCTTCGAGATCGAGTCGTGCTGGGGCGACTTCGACCGGACGCCATTTGACCCGGTCGAGGCAGAGGAACAGATCTGGGTCGCCCGCCGGCCTCACGCCGGGAGTCAGGTCGCATGAAGGGAACCGCCGGTCTTCGCGACCTGGAAGTGCAGTGCGTGATCGGGGTCTACGACCACGAACGCACGGCGCCCCAACCGCTACAGATCGACATCGAGCTGGACTACGACCTCGCGGCCGCGGCAGCGTCTGACCAGCTGCAGGACGCCGTCGACTACGACGGCGTGGCTCGTACGATCACGACACTGGCCGAGCAACGCGGCTACCAGCTACTCGAAGCGCTAGCCGAGGCCGTCGTCACGCGCCTGTTCGAGGAGCTGCCCGCCGTACAGGCAATCCGCATGGAGATCCGGAAACCGCGCGCCGTCCCGGCAGCTGCTGCCTCCTTCGTCCGGGTGAAGCGCGAACGCCCATGACGACCTCCGACACCCCGGTCGCCGTGGTCACCGGTGGCGCCCGTCGGCTCGGCCGCCGACTGGCGCTACGCGCCGCGGCCCGCGGCTACGACCTGGTCGTCCTCTATCGCAGCTCGGCCGAAGGCGCCGCGTCGCTCGAAGACGAGGTCCGGGCGCTCGGCCGCGCGGCGCGCGCGGTCAAGGCCGACGTCTCCCGGGAAGAGGAGGTCCGATCGGTGTTCGCCGAGATCGCCAGGACGCAGGGACGCGTCGATCTCCTGATCAACAACGTCGGCAACTACAACCCCCAGCAGGTCACCGAGCTGGACCCGACGGTCTGGGATGCGACCCTCGCGGCGAACCTGTCTGGCGCCTACTACTGCTGTTACCACGCGCTGCAGCAGATGCCCGACGGTGGCAGCATCGTGAACATCGGCATGGCCGGGCTCGAGGGGATTCGGGCCAACACCCGCGGCGCCGACTACTTCGTCAGCAAGACCGGACTGCTCGTCCTGACCCGCGCGCTCGCGAAGGGCTACGCCGACCGTCGGATCCGGGTGAACATGGTGTCGCCGGGGCAGCTGGAGAACTCGATCGACCTCCCGCCCCCTGACGAGATCGGCCGGTGGGTGCCGCTCGGCCGCGCCGGCACGCTCGACGAGGTGGCCGACGCCGTCGAGTACCTCCTCGACGCCCCCTATATCACCGGCGCCAACATCGACATCGCCGGGGGATACCGGCTCTAGGGCCCACGCGCCCTGGCAACCCGTGAGGACCACGCAAGCGACGAGCCTCGTCCCTCTGTGGAACCGGCAGGAGGAGTGGCGCCGGCGCCTGGCCATGATCGCCGCGGCCCGGGACTTCCTCTACGCCTCGACCTACTACCTGGAGTACGACCAATACGGCACCGAGTTCCTGGATGCTCTCGATGAGGCGTGCCGTCGCGGCGTCGCCGTGAACCTGCTCATCGACGGCTTCGGTCAGACGCTCGGTGGGGTGCTGATGACCGACGAGGCCACGCGGGCCCTGGCGTCGCGCCTGGACCAGCTTCGACAGGCCGGGGCTACGGTCACCATCTACCGTCCCGGATTCCTGATCCAGCGACGGCTGGGCGGAGGGCAGCACGTCAAGATCCAGGTATCGGAGTCCGCCGAGGCCATCTTCGGCAGCAGCAACATCACCGCCAGCTCGTTCGAGCATTGGCACGAGTTCTCCGTCGCCCTGCAGGGGCCCGTCGTCCCCGTCCTGCTCGAGAGCTATCGCGAGTTGGGCGGAGCCGTCGACGAGTCGCACCTCGCCCAGCTCCGCCTGACGGCGGCAACCGGATCGGAATCGGCGCTCGACTACTGGTTCTGCAACCCGAACCTCGGGCAGGGGCGGCTCGGTCCGCTGGGCTGGCGAGGGACAAACGAGGTCACGGACCGCATGGTGGCGCTGATGGACGGGGCGTGCACCTCGGTCAAACTGACCGCGTTCTACTTCAAACCGATCCCTCCGCTGCTCGACGCCGTCGAGGCCGCGGCTCGACGTGGCGTCCGGGTCGAGGTATACCATTCCCACCGGGACGCGCTCGACGCCACCGACTTGGCCTGGATCGCCGCCGCAGCCACCTACGACCGGTTACTCGAGACGGGGGTGCACATCTGGGAGCATCGAAACGGCGAACACTCGAAGATCGTGCTCGTCGACGACGAACGAGTGTCGTTCGGCAGCTACAACTTCGAGGACGCGGCTCACGATCGCCTCGCCGAAGCGATGCTCGAAACGACCGACGACGCGATGGTCGCGGCCGCTCGACAGATCTTCGATGAGCTGGCCGCGGATTCGGCCCAGGTGGCGGTAACGCCGACGTTCCGCGACGCACTGAGCCCGGTCCTCCGGCTCCGGCTCGCAGTGATGCGACACTTCAAGCGCTGGATGTGACGTGACCGAGTCCGACCTGCGATTCACCGAGATCGAGCACAAGTTCGTGGTCGACGAGCAGTTCGACCTCGCGGCCTTCGACGAGATCTTGACGTCGCTGGGACCGACCCGACGGACGACGCTCCAGGTGCGCGACCGGTATTTCCTGACCGGCGCCGGCAAGGAGCGACGGTTTCTCGTCCGCCACCGCTTCGACCCGGAGCTGCACCACCTCACGCTCAAGACCCTCGAGAACGACCCGCAGATCCGCACCGAGGTCAACCTCGACCTGGGCCACCACGCCGGCAACCAGGCCGACCGGGTGGATGCGTTTCTCGCGCCGTTCGGGGTGGAATGGCAGGACAGCCTGCTGAAGGACCTCGACGTGTGGTATTTCCCGGACGCGGAGGTGGTGCACTACCAGGCGCGGGGCGGAGGCCGGGCGGTGCGCTGCGTCGAATTCGAGGCGACAGGACACGAGCACGTCGACGCGGCATTGGCGGCAATCGAGCGCTACGAGGGCGCCACCGGCCTCGTCGCATCGGAGCGAGAGCGACGCTCGCTGCCCGAGCTGCTGTTCCCGGAGGTCGCCGCTGTGTTTCGTGGCTGAACGCGTCCCCTGTTCCTGAGCCGATCAGTCGATGTCGGCGTCCATCGACTTGAACTGCGTCAGCTGCTCGAGCCCGGACAGCACGGACGCTCGGCTCGGCGAACAGAGCGAGGTCGTCACGAACGCATTCTCGAAGAGCAGGCCGTTCTCGGCCAGGCGGTCGAGACGTGGCGTCTCGAAGTAGTCGTTCCGGATGCTGAGGGCGTCGAACCGCTGGTCGTCGGTGAAGATGAAGACGATGTTCCGGGGCGCGGCGGATTGCGCCGCGACGGGAAGCGCGGCCAGCCAGACCCCGCCCGCCAGCACGGTCACGAACAGGCGACGGAACCGGCGGGGCATGGCTGGCCGGACTCTATCGACCGGGCCGGACGGGCGTCAACTCGGCGGCCGGGCGCTGGCTTGCGCGGGCGAGCGGCGGTAGCATTACGGGCATGCGCGCAACATGTCGAGCGTCGCTCACGGTCGCCCTCGTGCTCCTCGGCTCGGCCGCCGGCCTGGCTCAGCCCGTCTCCGCGCTGATCGAGGCCGCTCGACTCGACGATGCCGAGCGGCTGCGGGCGCTTCTCGCGATCGGCGCCAACCCGGACGCGCAGCAGGGCGACGGAGCCACCGCGCTCCACTGGACGACCCATCGGAACAACCTCGCTGCCATCGACGCTCTGATCGCGGCAGGCGCCTCGGTGGGCATCGCCAACGACCTCGGCGCCACCCCGCTCTGGCTCGCAGCCGGTAATGGCAGCGCCGAGGCGGTGGGGCGTCTCCTCGACGCGGGCGCCGATCCGAACGTCACACTTCAGATGGGCGAGACCCCGCTCATGGCGGCGGCACGCGCCGGGGCGCCAACGGTGGTCGGCCGCCTGCTCGACGCGGGCGCGGATCCCGACGTGGCCGAGCTCGAGCGGGGCCAGACCGCGCTGATGTGGGCCGTCGCCCAGAGTCACGTGGAGATCGTCCGCCAGCTGGCCGCGGCGGGCGCCGATCTGCACGCGCGCAGCAAGGTCTGGCATCAGCTCGAGAACACCGCAGGCAATACCAACCCGAGCGGCAACTTCAGGATGGCGCACGGCGGCTCCACCCCGCTGATCTTCGCGGCACGCAGCGGTGATATCGCGACCGCCCGCGCTCTGGTAGAAGCGGGTGCCGACGTCAACGACGTCGCGGCCGCCGGCACCTCGGCGCTCGTGATTGCGGCTCACAGCGGCCACGGAGCGATCGGCGAGTATCTGCTCGAGACTGGCGCCGATCCGAACCTGGCCGAGGGTGGCTATACGGCGCTGCACGCGGCGACGCTGCGTAGCCAGGTCGCACTGGCGGAAGCGCTCATCGAGCGCGGCGCCGACATCGATGCGCTGGTCGAACACGGCACGCCGGGTCGACGGTTCAGCGCCGACTTCAGCATTCGCCATCAGTATGTGGGCGCCAACGCGCTCTGGCTGGCAGCGCGCTACGGCGAGCTGGAGATCGCCCGCCACCTCCTCGACGCCGGGGCCGACGCGTTCAACGTGCCGGGCATCGGGATGACGAGTGTGCAGGCGGCGATGGGGATGCCGGGCAACACCGCCGAGGATCGCCGGAATCAGGTGGACGTCCCCCCCATGATGGATCTCGCCGAGGAAGAAGCGATGGTGGTGGAACTGACCACATTGCTCCTCGACCGCGGGGTGGATGTGAACCTGCCGGGCGGCAACGGCAACACCGCGCTCCACGACGCCGTCCGCCGCGGGTTCAGAGACGTGGTCCGGCACCTCGTCGGACGCGGCGCCGACGTCAACGCTCTCAACGGTCGCGACCAGACGCCGCTGCACCTAGCCGAAACGCCGCAGACCATCCCCGGCACGAACGGCGCCCGGGGCACCCTGCCCGAGATCGCCGAACTCCTGCGCGAGCTGGGCGCCGAGTAGCGTCCGGGGTCGACGCCCCCTAACGTAAGAGATCGAAGAGGTAGCTGTACTTGAGGGTCAGCGTGCGCCCGGCGCCTGGCGGAAGGATGGAGCCGATCCCCTGGATGTCGTTGTAGACGACGAAGAGGCCCGTGTTCGCGTCCGACAGCAGCCCGAACCGAAGATTCGACGACCAGAGATCGGCGCGGTCGTTGTACTGCACCAGCGCCTGGAAGAACATCCGCGTCGTGAACGAATAGGACGTCCGCAGCCGGAGCAGGTTGGTCGAGAATTCGCCGACCGGCAGGCGCAGGTCGTTGTAGCTCCACGCGAAGTTGGCGTTGAAGGTCTCGCCCACCCGCACGGTGACCTCGGGCTGGATGGTGGTCCGCTCGCCGCCGAACAGGCCGCCTTCGATGATACGGAGCGACCCGCTCACCGGCGCGCCCAGGTTCGTGTTGCCGACGATCTGCGCCTCGGAATGGTCGTAGACTCCGGGCGGAATGATGACGCCCGGGAAAATCTCGAATGCCTGGAACACGCCCTCGCGGGTCACGTTCATCCCGGTGTGAATCTCGTACCCGTTCCGCCACTCGAGGTGGTTGTCGATATGGGTGAACTGCGTCTCGTGCAGACCGGTGTCGTAGTCCCAGTAAGTGTTGTGGAACACGTGCGGGCGGATCTCGTGCAACCCGAGGAA
Organism: uncultured Acidobacteriota bacterium; assembly: GCA_913043805.1. GTDB lineage: Bacteria > Acidobacteriota > Vicinamibacteria > Vicinamibacterales > UBA8438 > UBA2994. The sequence continues at coordinate 16,767 of CAJWMX010000015.1, forward strand.
ATTGTCCGGCCGGAACGTCGTGAAGAACGACGCGTTGGCTCGACGGTAGCCCT